>NZ_JBGTZA010000013.1:0-55315 GCF_041807805.1 Streptococcus sp. E29BA | reverse complement strand
CGGAAATGCTTTTAAAGGGAAAAAGAATATCATTACAAAAGTGAAAAAATTAATCAAACAACTTGAAGGTGAGTGATGATCGATTTTCTATGCCAACTCTTGCTGTAGTAACCCCATTTCTTTTTTGAGTCATCCAAGTTTGCTATAAAAACTCCCAGGTTTGTCAAGTTTACTTCGATATTGATGTCCGGACACTTTTTAAAAAAGTGTCCTACACAATCTCCTCTAAAAAGATTAAACTAAGTCCATCAAAACGAAATGAGGATACACGATGTATTTGGGACACTATGCTCTAGCAACTACTGTTAAGGCTAAAAAACCTGAATTGCCTGTTATGCCGATTTTTTTTGGCAACAGGAGCCATTGATATTGTTAATGGGATTAGCATCATGTTAGGTATCTCAAGGGTAGATCCTATTTTGGAAACAAAACCTTACCTATACTTTGATTTAACCCAAATTGACTGGGATCACTCGCTCTTAATGGGAATCGTTTGTTCCTTAGTCGCAGGTAGCTTAGCCTATTTTTTCTATCGAAAAGATAATACTATTGGCCTGTCAACTACTTTAGTAGCTTTTTCTCACTGGCTACTGGATTTTCCTTTCCATAATGCTGATTTAGTGCTCTATCCTGGCTCTTCACTCAAATTTGGTTGGGGATTATGGAGAGTGATGGGTGAATACGCCAGCTTTATTCTGCCTGCTTTTATCTTTAAATGGCTCTATCAGCAAACAGGTAAACCCATCAAAACAATTTAATCAATCACTTTAAAAATTAGCTGACCAAGTTCCTCAATACTGAGAGGCGTGGTCGGCTTTTTTAGGAGATAAGTCAAGGTTGACACAACAGCAGATGCTAGTATTTCCAAGGTGATGTCAACTGTTTTGGGGTGGCTGATGGCTAATTTCGGATAAAAATGGTATTTGATAGCTTGTTTCCACTTGTCAATAAAGGCTGGGTTGGGTCTTTTGATCAAGGAAGCTTCAAAAAACTCACGGTGTTTGGTCACAAAATCAATCGTCACTGCAACAAATGCCAAATCATCTAGCTTAATCAAGGGACCCGTTCCCTGCATCAACTCAAGCACTATCCTATCTTCAACTTCAACCTTCAGCTGCTCAACATGGTCACAATAGTTATAGAAACTAGACCGTGACAAGGGAGTTGCTTGACAAATAGTAGATACGGTTAGTTTTTACTGGGAATCAGCATAGAGCCCTAAAAATGTCCGATGAAGTGCTAGTTGGGTGTTATTCAGTTCAAATGAAGTAAATGATGGGGTATAGGGATTTATCATCAGTTCGTTTTCTCAGCTTTCCTTGCCCGAATCAATACTAGCTGGTCACCAAAAGCGACTAATTCGCCGAGGATTTGGTGATCCTTGAGTTGTCTGATGTTAAAGACAATCTCGATTTTGCCATCATGCTCACCAATGGTTGCCTTAAGTGTTGTGACTGACAGGGCTTCAAAATAATCTTGAGTGAGGAAGTATTTGAGTGAAGCTTTTTCAAAGACAACCTTGAGCTGGTCCCCCTGTCGATCAACCCTTTCAACAAAGGCAGCATCCAGACAAGCCTTGACCAGACCAATCTCAATCAGATAGGCTACCTGGTCTGGGTACTCTCCAAAGCGGTCAATCAGCTCATCTTGCAAGTCCTGATAATCTGCTCGGCTATTGATTTCACGAATCCGCTTATAAATAGCAATTTTCTGTCGCTCATCAGTGATGTAATCAGATGGCAAGTAGGCATCCATTTGGAGGTTGAGCTCAGCATTGCCTTTCTCTCTGGCAGTTGACTTGCCTTGCTTTTTGGCAATAGCTTCCTCAAGCAATTGACTGTAAAGCTCAAAGCCAACTGAGTCAATAAAGCCAGACTGTGATGCCCCAAGGATATTACCCGCCCCACGAATGGACAAATCCCTCATGGCAATCTTAAAACCAGATCCTAGTTCTGTGAAGCCCTTAATCGCCTCCAAACGCTTCTCGGAAACCTCTGTCAAGACCTTGTCAGGTCGGTACATAAGGTAGGCGTAGGCGATGCGATTGCTACGGCCAACCCGACCTCGAAGTTGATACAAGGTTGACAGACCCATCTTGTCAGCATCCTCGATAAAGAGGGTATTAACGTTAGAAATATCAACCCCAATTTCAATGATAGTCGTAGCCACTAAAACATCATAAGTCCCAGCGATAAAGTCCAACAGGGTATTTTCTAGTTGTATCTCTGTCATCTGACCATGGACAAAGCTAATGCTTGCCTCTGGCACCAGGTCTTTGAGGTCTGACACTTTCTTGTCAATCGTGTCAACTCTATTGTAAACGTAGAAGACCTGTCCACCCCTGTCCATTTCCCGAAGAATCGCTTCGCGGATCATGCCAGGATTAGTCTCCATCACATAGGTTTGAACAGGGTAGCGATTGGTTGGTGGTGTCTCAATCACCGATAAATCACGGATACCAAGCATGGACATGTGAAGGGTTCTAGGAATCGGTGTCGCTGTCAAGGTCAACACATCCACCTTACTTTTCAACTCTTTTAACCGTTCCTTATGCTTGACACCAAAGCGCTGCTCTTCATCAATGACCAAAAGACCCAAGTCTAGGAAGTCAACGTCTTTTGATAGGAAACGATGGGTGCCGATAATAATGTCAACTTGACCTTTACGTAACTTGTCAAGAGTGTCAATTTGTTCAGTCTTACTTCTGAACCGACTCAGAACATCCACATTAACAGCAAAATTGTCGAACCGCTCACGGAAGTTGTCATAGTGCTGTTGGGCAAGGACAGTTGTCGGCACGAGAACAGCTACCTGCTTGCCACTGTTAACAGCCTTAAAGGCTGCTCGCATGGCAACTTCAGTCTTACCAAAGCCGACATCACCGACCAAAAGCCGATCCATGGGCTTATCTTTTTCCATATCAGCCTTGATTTCCTTGATGGAGCGTAACTGATCATCTGTTTCAGCATGAGCAAAATCATCATCAAACTCCCGCTGCTGGTCATCATCTGGAGCAAAGGCAAAGCCCTTGAGCTGGCTACGTTCGGCATAAAGTTTCAGCAAGTCATCAGCAATGTCTTCCACCTGCTTGGACACTTTTTGCTTAGCCTTTTGGAAACGACCATCATTGAGTTTATTGATTTTAGGAACTTTGCCGTCACTAGCGACGTACTTGGACAAGCTGTCAATCTGATCAATGGGAATGGAAATCCGGTCAGCATGTTGATACTCAATGGTTAAATAATCCCGATGAATTCCCGATACCTTGATGGTCTCAATCCCTAAAAAACGACCAACACCATGAACCTGGTGAACCACATAATCACCTGTTGACAACTCACTGTAATCTTTGATTCGTTCAGCGTTAGAGATGTTCTGACGACGCGGACGACGCTTGATTTTTTTATGAAAAATTTCTCGTTCAGTGATGACCACTAAACGCTCATCTGCAAAATAGAAGCCGCTAGTTAGTTGACCAATAGTGGCTTGCACCTGACCTTTTAAAAGCTTGTCAGATTGACAGTATTGTAAATCAAATTGATAATCTTGTAAACTTTTTATTAACTTTTCTAGGCTAGATTCTGTTGTTGCTTGCAAGACAACCGTTGACCCTTGTTTTTGATAACGCGCAATTTCATCAATCAAGAGAGGAAACTGATTGAAAAACTCCTGCATGGGGTATTGGGTAAAATTGTACAACTGATCGAATTTGATATTGCCCAAGCCCTTATGGAAGGTTGAAAAGAAGGTAGCAGGTTCGTATTTTCTCAACTGTGCGTAGCTATCGGCAAAGTAAGATAAGGTTGACAGAGATTTACCATGTTGTAAATCATCTGTCAAGAGATTGGCGGCTTCTAATTCAAAGCGAGCATGTCGGTCAACGATTTTTTGAAAATCATCAAAGAAAACGGGTGTTCCAGTCGGCAAGTAATCCATCAAGGTATGGGGATGTTCGTAGAGCAGCGACAGCCATTTTCCAAGATCACGATGCCGATAACCAGCCTCTGTCGTTGACAAGAGGTCACTGAGGTAGGGTAGCGCTTCATCAGAAGCCTTCTGGACAGCTGACTGCAAAACCTCCACCAATCGCAAGCGATCCTGCTCATCAAAAAGTAGAGTATCTGCTGGAGTGATAACAACTTGCTCGAGATTATCTAGAGATTTCTGACTGTCAATATCCAAGTATCTAATCCCATCCAGCTCATCGCCAAAGAACTCTAGACGATAGGCCTGATCATCTGTCAACCCATAAATGTCTAAAATATCTCCACGTTTAGCAAACTCTCCTTGGTTGGAGACTTGTGACACCTTGGTATAACCCATAGTTGACAATTTCTTGACAAACGTGTCAAGGTCTACCTCCTGACCAAGCGTTAGCGACAACTGAGCTGACTCATACTGTTGAGGGCTTGGCAGATGAAGTCTGGTGCCAATCAGAGTTGTCACTAAAATACCTGTCGCTGACGGATTTAACAAAAAGTTCAAACTCGTCAAGCGAGACTGGGTCCGGTCTTTTGAGGCAAAGATAAACTCAGCTGCTGGCATATCATCTGCAAAAAAGGTGAAGACATGCTCCTCACCAATAAGGCTGGCTAACTCGTCTGCTATTTTTTCAGCGTCATTCTGACTAGAGGTCACCAGAACCAATTTACCTCTTGTCTGTTCATAGGCAAAGGCAATAGCCAAGCTCTTACTTGACCCTGATAAGCCCATGACAAGCTGACGATTTCTGCTAGAAAGGCTGGATGCCCACTCTTTTAAGGGTTTACTTTGACCAATCAGGTCAATTAAAGTCATCTTATCCATTGTACTGCTGCATTGTCTTTTCAAAGTCCTTGGTTTGCAAATAGAATTTGACAGCACTGTCAACCTTATCCAAGGTATTTAGAATGGTGATGTAATCGTCTTGGTCAAATCTTGTCAAAACATGATTGACCACTGCGACATTCGGTTTTGGACGGCCGATACCAATTTTGATACGGTCAAATTCTTGACTACCGATATGAGCAATGATTGACTTGATACCATTGTGACCGCCAGCTGATCCTTTTTGGCGGAAGCGAATCTTGCCCACTTCCATGTCAAGGTCGTCATAGATGACAATCAAATCCTTGAGGTCAATGTTGTAGAAGGCCAGAATGGCTCGAACGGCAAGGCCACTGTTGTTCATATAAGTGGTCGGCTTGACAAAGTAGACCTTTTGACCATTGATAACACTTTTAGCGATATAGGCTTTGAAGGTTTTATCTTCTGTAAAGGTGGCGTCAAGGTCCTTGACAAGTCTGTCAATGGCCATGAAGCCGACATTGTGGCGGGTCTGGTCATACTTGCTGCCGACATTACCCAACCCAACGATGAGTTTTACCATGCTAGTCTCCTATTTCTATAATTAAGTATTCACCATGTTCCAAGCTAATCTCTTGGTACTTATTGGTGTGTGGAATTTGTTTATTGAAGCAGTAAAGGGCATTGATAACCCCACCATGAGTAATAATTAGAACTGTTTGATCCATTGTTTTTAGTTTATCGTAAAAACGAGAAACTCTCTTGAAAAAATCTGCTGGGCTTTCCCCATTTGGATAGGCTTCTTGATAGGAAAGGGTATTGTAATAGAGACCTGGGTACCATTTTTCTGCCAGCTGATTGTCTAATCCTGATAGGTCACCATTATTGATTTCTCTCAAGTCACTATCAACTGAAAATGATAGTTGGCACTTTTTTGCAATGATGTCAGCAGTCTCTAGGGCACGTAGCAAA
The DNA here is from genome assembly GCF_041807805.1 of Streptococcus sp. E29BA. Classification (NCBI taxonomy): domain Bacteria; kingdom Bacillati; phylum Bacillota; class Bacilli; order Lactobacillales; family Streptococcaceae; genus Streptococcus; species Streptococcus sp. E29BA. The sequence continues at coordinate 49,558 of NZ_JBGTZA010000013.1, read as the reverse complement.
TCACTAGAAATCATCTGGTCAATCATCAACTGAGTGAGAGATTCAGCAGTTTTAGCAACCTGCTCTCTTCCTAGTGCTGTCAATCCTTGCGAACTCCAGCCACCACGATAGCCTTGCTCATCTTGTCCGTGCCTCATAAGAATAACTGTCATCTTTTTTACCTCAATATCTAAACACCAAAAGGGCTGGAAAAAGGTTCCAGCCGATTTAAGCATCAAATGTCTATCTTTTTCTTGAAAGATAAGTAGGCAAGCCTTAGTCATTAAACGCGTGGTTTATCAAAACAACTTAACACCTAATAGCTCTAAGAAAAATGCTAGACGTTAAATCTAAACTCCATGATGTCACCATCTTGGACAATGTATTCCTTGCCTTCTTCACGCAGGCGACCAGCTTCTTTGACTGCCTTCTCGCTACCATAGTGCATGAGATCGTCGTAACTCATGGTCACCGCACGGATAAAGCCTTTTTCAAAGTCGGAGTGAATGATACCAGCTGCTTGTGGCGCCTTAATCCCCCGCTTGAAAGTCCAAGCACGCACCTCTTTTTCACCAGCAGTAAAGTAGGTGCCAAGCCCTAATAAGTGATAGGCAGCACGGGTCAACTTATCTACACCTGACTCAGTCAAGCCGATGGCTTCTAAGAACTCTGTCTTATCTTCATCTTCCAGTTCAGAAATTTCTTCTTCGGCACGGGCTGAAATCACTACCACTTCCGCATTTTCCGTCGCTGCAAAGTCACGAATTTGCTGGACATAGCCGATATTGTCAGGGGCTGCGACCTTGTCCTCATCGACATTGGCCACATAGAGGATAGGCTTGGTGGTCAAGAGGAAGAGCTGCTTGACAATCTTTTGCTCGTCATCAGTGAAATCAACCGTCCGAGCTGACTTCCCGTCTTCAAGGACAGGCTTGATTTTTTGCAAGATAGTGAACTCCGCAACGGAATCCTTGTCTTTTTGGGTACGCGCCATCTTCTCTACACGCGCATAGCGTTTATTGACACTTTCAAGGTCAGCTAAAATAAGCTCCAAATTGATGGTTTCAATATCCGCAATCGGATCGACAAAGGCGTCTTCACGGCCTTGCTCGCGCATGACATTTTCATCATCAAAAGCACGCACCACATGGACAATAGCGTCCACTTCACGGATGTTGGCCAGGAATTTATTGCCCAGCCCCTCCCCACGAGAAGCGCCTTTCACGATACCTGCAATGTCGGTGAACTCGAAGGTCGTCGGTACTGTCTTTTTCGGTGTGATCAGGTCGGTCAACTTTTGCAGACGCTCATCTGGCACCTCCACCATGCCGACGTTTGGATCAATGGTCGCAAAGGGGTAGTTAGCCGCCTCCGCACCAGCTTTGGTAATTGCGTTGAAAAGGGTTGATTTGCCCACGTTTGGCAAACCGACGATACCTGCTGTTAAAGCCATAATTTTTTTCTCCATCTAAAAATTCAATCATGACTATTATAGCAGAAAATCAACAAAAAAGCTTGCTCGGTGCAAGCTTATTTTCCTAATATCCATCCGATATAACCTAGGATAGGTATAATAACCCACCAATAATCTTCTAAGAAATCCCAGACATTCATTTTACCATAGCCTTGATGTTGGTGAAACTCAGCTGGAATTTTAAATTCTTTTTCAACTTCAACCACTTTCTCAACAATAACTGGCTCAGGTTTGATTCCTGTCGCCAGCTCATCTAGAGTCACTTCAAAGATTGACGATAGCTTTACAAGGGTGTCAAGGTCAGGTGCCGTTTCACCGTTTTCCCATCGTGAGATGGCTTGACGCGAAAGATGGAGTTGATTAGCTAAGTCATCTTGCGATAGACCTTTTTGATGACGGAAATCTTTTAATTGCTCTGCAAATTTGTTCATCAGAGTTACCTCGCTTTCTTTACCTTTATTCTATCAAAAAATCCCCGAGCAGCCTAGAAACAGTTCAGGGAAGACCGCAACAAAAGGTGGCAATAGTTACGTTTCTATCAACTTAGAAAAAGGAAATCAACCAAGGAATCACAGCTAGCAAAATCCACCAATATTCTGAGAATAAATCCAGTAAAATAGATAGTCCGTCTCTTTTTTCATATTTTCCTGTCTCAGGATTTAGAACAAATTCTCTCCCCTTCAAAAGTTGAAGATTTTCATCATCATCTTCTTCTACTTTGTCATTAAAATTGACTGGCTTCACACCCGTCACCAGCTCGTCAAGGGTCACCTCAAAGATTGACGCTAACTTGACAAGGGTGTCAAGGTCAGGTGAGGTTTCGCCGTTTTCCCATCGTGAGATGGCTTGACGAGAAAGATGGAGTTGATTGGCTAGGTCATCTTGAGACCAGCTTTTTTGGGTGCGGAGTGTTTTTAATTGCTCTGGAAATTTATTCATACCGTCAACCTCGCTTTCTTTACACCCATTATAGCCAAATTTCTTTGAGCAAACAAGAAACAGATAGCTTGAAAGAACGCAACAAAAGGTGGCAAGTCCTTAATGACTTGATTTTTTAAAGTTTCTATAAGTCCACAGGACTAGTCCAAACACTAATAACAATCTAATGACCAAAATACTAAAGCCATTTAACCAAAAGCTATCCAAGAAAAAGCCTTGAGATCCTTTATGAGACAACTGTAACATCAAACCTGCTGTATTAGAGGTTGATACAGAGACAATGGTCAACAATTTATGAATAAGCCCACCTTGAAAGACTTGTAGGAGAAAACTTGGTACAAAAATCGCACCAGCAGACACCGCAAAGGTTGTCAAGGTAGAATTGGTTTTGCTGGAGATAAAGGCATTGACAGCTGTGATGAAGATAAGACCGATAAACTGAAAAATAACTAGGTTGACAAAGGTTGACAGAAGTGTCAATTTCTCTGGAAAGGCCATGATGTTTTCAAAAGGCGTAATCCAGTCAAGGTTGAGCTGGACACTAGTATCCCAGCCGCTGAACCCAAAATACCAAGCAAAGACCGCTAAAATAATGGCATAAAAGGCAACAAACAAACTGGTACTAATCACTAAACTAGCTGTCAATTTAGCCACTGTCAATTTATTACGACCGTACTTGGTCGTCAAAAGAAGCGGATTCATCTGCTTAGCAGTATCACCAGAAAAGAGAGGGGCAGATAGGTAGACAGACAAAAGCAAGACAAGGATATAGGCACTGTTACTGACTAGAAAGAGTTGGTTCCAAGGGGCGAAATTTCCCAGCTTCAAGTCCCCAAGTGGGAAATGCGATCCTAGCTCTTCCTGAGATTTCAGTTTGATGTTATCAAATTGGAGCACCTCATCACTCTGGTTGATGGCAATCAGCATCTCCGTTGGTTCTGGAACTAGGGTATTGATGGCGTAATGAGAAACCACGCTGTAAACACCTTTTTTCTTGAGGTCAGGTTGATTTTTGGCGTAATCATTGAGGATGGAGCTGATTAAATCGTCAGATAAATAGCCACTATGCTCTTCGGCAATCTGCCGATTGATAGCAACGGCTGCCTTACCTTTTACGATAGCACCGTGGTAACCATTACTAATATGACTCCAGAAGAAATGCATATAAAACAAGCCAAGTAAGGCTAGTAGGGCAACCGTTACTGCTCCTAGAGCTGATTTTTTACGGAGTAATTTGGTCAATTCAAAGGATAAGATAGTTCTCATGAGACTTGCTCCTCTCTAAAGTGGTAAATGTAGAGGTCTTCCAAGGTTGGTTGAACAAGCTGAGCTTGCTGGCTTGGTCGATCATCGCTGACCACACGGAACACTCGGCCAGATGAAGTCACTTTCTCATTGATCACGGCAAGGTGGTCACCGCTTGGCAGATGTGAACCGTCAGGCACAGGAAACTCCCAGACCTTACCAATCATGGTCGCAAGCAACTCTTGGCTACTGCCCTGCTGAAGAAATTGCCCATTTTTCAAAATGATAATCTCCTTGGCGATGGCCTCCACATCGGAGACGATGTGGGTGGATAAAATGATGATTTTGTGGGCGGACAGGTCGCTGATAATGTTGCGAAACTTAACCCGCTCCTTGGGATCGAGCCCCACCGTCGGCTCATCCAAAATCAGAATTTTCGGATCATTGAGTAGAGCTTGAGCGATGCCTAGCCGCTGCTTCATGCCGCCAGAGTAGGTCGCAATCCGCTTGCGACGGACATCGTAAAGCCCAACCAGTCGCAGCAAGTGGTCAGCCTCTTTTTTGGCCTGTTTTTTAGGCATGCCTTTTAAGGTTGCTATGTAGAGTAGAAAGTCCAGACCTGTAAAGTTTCCATAATAGCTAAAGTGCTGGGGCAGAAAACCTACCTGCTCATAAAAGTAGCTAGCCTCACGCTTACCGTCCAGCTCGATGGTTCCGCTGTCGGGGTTGGTGAAATGGCAGAGCAGGTTAAGCAGGGTAGTCTTACCAGTTCCGTTAGCCCCCAGAAGTCCATAGAGGCCAGGGGTCAGCTGAGCAGAAATCTGGTCAAGGACGATTTTAGAACCATACCGCTTAGAAATCTGATGTAAATCAAGTTGCATAAGAACCTCCTAAATTGATGTGCTGTGTCTCAAACATTATTTGTTTGTCAATTAAGTAGCAGTCATCCTCTAACCCTCCTTGCTCTTTCTGCTCCCAGTATAGCCTAGTAGTGCTAAACATTCCAGCACTTTTGCTGTCAACTAAAGGTTTTCCATCTGGTTGCAACCCTTGACAACACTGAGTTTGAGCAGGTGCAGACCTTTTTTAGACCATAAAAAAATACCTGAACTGCATGAGCTCAGGGGATAACTTAGTAGTATGTCGAAGGGATAATTTTAAATATCGCTAAAAGAATATAAAGCAGTAGAGTCAGTAAGAGATTACCAATGATAATCCAATAAAGTATGATAACCTTTTTAACTGTCCAAGTAGAAGCAGATTTTTCGACAATTCGCTCAATCTTGACTTCAGGTGCCTTACCAAGCACCAGCTCATCCAGACTCAGGTCTAAGATTGACGCCAACTTGACAAGATTGTCAAGATCAGGTGTTGCGTCTCCCTTCTCCCATTTGGAAATAGACTGCCGTGACAAGAACAGTTGATTTCCCAAGTCCTCTTGTGATAAGTTCTTAGCCTTTCTTGCCTGTTTTAACTGCTCTGAAAATATGGTCATAGAAACTCTCCTGTATTCTTGATAAGTCTAGTATAGCCCAAAAATAATTGGCAAGCAAATATTTTAAGGTGTCAACCAGCAGTTGACAGAGACAAATATAGTGTTTATGTACCAAAATTCATAATAGCAATAAAGAGTAAAATTAAGATTGAAATCACTAACCAACGATTTTTAGGATCACTGACGAAATGATAGAAAGTGATTTGGGAAGGAGCTTCTTTTTCGATAATACGTTCAATGATACGCTTTGATGATGATGACTTTCCAATAATCAGCTCATCTAAACTCACCTCAAACCGATTGGCCAGTGTTACTAGACTATTTAAATCAGGAGTTGATTCCCCGTTTTCCCATTTAGAAATCGTTTGACGAGAGACAAATAATTCCTTTGCCAAATCATCTTGAGACAGGTGATGACTGGCTCTTAGCTGTTTGAGTTGTTCAGGTAATTTAATCACATCAACCTCCAACAATATTAGGTTTAAATTGGTAAAAGAGATACAAGGATAGCATCAATAAAAAGGTGCTCTGCATAGCTATTGTCGCTGGACTTTCAGAAACACCAAATAGCAGCATAACAGCTGTCCACCAATGAATACCCCCATGAACAGCAACTGCTGCCCAGCTCGTATCAAATATAATGGTTAGTAAGCTAGCCAGACAAGCAAAGCTAAACGCATATCCCATGACCAATAAACCCATCCAAATACCTTCCTTAAACAGGTGGATTGCATGAATAGCTGTAAAGAGAAGGACTGACCAAATCATAGAAGTTAATTGGCTATATCGAGTTTTCAATCTATTTAATATATAAGCCCTAAAAATCAATTCTTCTGGAAACCCTTGTTTGATAAAAGCCTCAGCAAAGAACATAATCAAGGTAAAAATAATAGCAGTAGCATTAACTGTTCCACGAATTAAAAAAGGCTTTTCATGAAATACTAGTCGAGCTATCACAGCACTCGTCACAACAGGAAGGGCTGTTAGCATCAGAGAAACTAAAAATCCCTTAGCTGATTTTTTGGTCCAAGTCATCTTTAAAACTGATAACCTTGTTTTGTCAAATATTACGGTAAAAAAGTAAATAAGGACAACAGCAAAACTATTCATCAGCAAATCAATTAAAGGACTTGGAATATCAAAATATGCTAATCCTATAGAACCTAATAAAAAAGTGACCGTTAGCATTATCGATTGTAATAAGGGATGGTGTTTCATGAGTAATTCTCCTTTTAACGTGATAAGGCTAGTATAAGCCATTTTCGGCTGAAAAACTAGCAACATCTTACGCCACTATCCATTGCATAATCCTCTAAAAACCGCATAGTTATAGCTTTTATAACTGTAGTACCTTCTTCATCTTCCGCTCAAAATCATGGCGGCTCATCATAACAATGTGCTCGCAGTTGGTGCATTTGATTTTGATGTCAGCTCCTACACGCACCACCTCCCAGCTGTTGGCTTTTTTACCAGTTGATTTGACGGTGCAGGCGTGGGGCTTTTTCATTTCCACAAGGGATCCTAATTGATACATCTGATTCTCCTTTAACTATAAATCCACCTGGTCTGACAGATCAAATTAATACTTGACAACTCTGTCAAGTCACCGTCAATCTGAACAAGCTCAGGCTTTTCAAATTCTATCTCCACCTCTTGCCCTACTAAGTGAGAGAGGTGTTTGCTTTTCTCGTGACCTTTCAAAAGAATGGGGACCAAGGTCAGTAAATTGCCAAAAATCCCTCTATCCTTTGCCCAAACACAGACCATTTCCTTTCTTGTCACATGGCTGCTCGTCCAGATGGTCACCCCACCACCGAAAAAGGTGTTATTAGACACAGAGAAGAAAAAGAGATTATCAAGGTCAACAAGTTGACCGTTAACCGTCAGACGGACAGACACAGGGCAAGTGACAAAGAGGGCTTTAATTCCTAGTAAGATATAGGCTAACTTGCCCATAGAAAAACAGTTCAAGCCCTTTTTAAGTCCTGATTGCTCAGATAAAGCCACAGTCTGAGCAGCATAGGTAGCGTCTAGGCTGTTCACCACCACTTGCTGGTCATTGGCTAGAACAGTGGTGGCTTTGGGAGCATGGTTGAGCAGTGACCTCATGACCTGTGCCATCGTGAGACCACCTAGCGAACGAGCAAAATCATTACCAGAACCTGCTGGTAAGTAGGCAAAGGGAAGCTCAGCTGGCCAGTAACTCAAAGACTTGGACAAGGTCCCATCTCCACCGATGATGAGGAAACGGTCCCTAGACGGCTCAAATTGGCTCAGAATAGTCTTGACATGTCTTTTCTCATCAGTTTTGCCTTATCTGTGGCAAATAAAGCATAGGAGAGTTCTGGATAGGTCTTCTTGAGGGTAGCAACCAGCTGAGTAGCTCTGCCATTGCCAGAAGAGGGATTGTAAAGAATATATACTGTCATCTATCTACCAAAAAAGCCCACGAGGAGCTTTTGTTTAATTGGTGCGCACAGGCGTCACGAGTTGGATAAAGTTCTCACTATCATCAGCAGGAGTGAGGGTAAAGGGACGAACAGGAGAGATAAAGCGAATAGTGACCTGTTCACTCTTGATGGCTTTGAGGGCATCAATCAAATAAGTCGGGTTGAAACTGATGGTCAACTTACTGCCTGAGATACTCTCGGTATCAAGTTCCTCGTGAACCTGACCAACCTCTGGCGAATTAGCATGGGCAGCGACAGCCTTACCTGTGATTTCAAGTTTTACTGTCCCATTTTGAGTCGCATTAGACATGAGGTGAGCACGCTCCATAGCCTGACGAAGTTTGCTAGTGGTGAAGACCACTTCTGTGTCGAAAGTCTTTGTCAAGAGGCGGTCGGTATCGGGATAATTCCCCTCAAGCAGGCGCGTGTAAAAAGAAATAGTTTCTGTTCTAAAAAGCATCTGGCTGCTAGAGAAGAAGACTTCAACTGTCTCAACCTCATCATTAAAGACTGCTGAGAATTCTCTTAAGGAACGACTAGGAACAACCACATCAAAGTTATCGCTGGCTTTTTCCAAGCTGATTTGACGTTGGCTCAAGCGGTGAGAATCTGTTGCGACAGCCTTGAACTCTTGATGATGAGATAACACCAGATGCACACCAGTCAAAATCGGACGACTTTCTTGAGTGCTAGCTGCGAAGGCTGTTTCTGCAATCAACTGACGTAACACTTTGGTTTCAAAAACGAGAGGGTTGCTGGTTGAAATTTCTTGCAGACGAGGGTAGAGGTCAACATCCTTACCTTTTAGAATAATTTCAGACTTACCGCTACGAATAACAACTTGTTTTTGTTCAATTTCAGTGACCTCGAGGCTGACATCAGGCAGACTTGACACAACATTGATGAAAAAGTTAGCTTCAAGTAAGATGGCACCTGGTGTCGTAATTAAAAGTCCTGCATCTTCTTGAGAACTTGCAATGGTATGCTCAATTGAAATTTGACCATTTGACCCTGTCAGGGTCAAATAATCTTTCTTAACCTCAATTTTAATTGTAGACAAAATAGGGATAGCATTTTTACTTGAAATAGCTCGCTTGGTGGCATTTAAGGCTTGTAGGAAAAAAGCTTTATTGATGGAAAATTGTAGCATGGCATCTCCTTTATTTTATAAGTATTAGAATTAGTAATAGTAGTAGGTCTTGTTGATAATGGGGAAAAGACAATTATTTATTGAATTAACTAAGCAAAAGCACTGTGGATAACTTGTGGAAAAAGGGTAACTTAGAAAGAAAGTTTTACACAGCCTAGGTCAGTTTACTTTTGATGGTATTGATTTCGATTTCCAGATTGACATCTTGTTCAATCATGTCTTTGATTTTATTATAGGAATGTAGGACTGTTGAATGGTCTCGTCCACCGAATTCTTTTCCGATTTTTGGTAAGCTGTAGTCTGTCATGACACGGGTCAGATAAATGGCAATTTGACGAGCTAAGACAATATTTTGTTGTCGTTTAGTTCCTTTTATATCTTTAACAGCAATGTCATAGAATTTCCCAACTTGTTCTTGAATATCACCAATAGCGATGACTGTTTTTTTGATTTTGTCCGGCTTAATGGCACGAAGAGCCTCAGCAATCAAATCTACGGTAATGATTGTTGCACCTTTAGCATTAGCCACAAGGCTAATATTTTTTAAAGCCCCTTCTAGCTCACGCACGTTAGAATCAAATTGATTAGCGAGATATTCAATAGCTTCTGTCGGGAAATCAAAGGCATAATCTTGTATTTTATCAAGGAGGATAGCCACACGTGTTTCGTAGTCAGGAGGTGTAATGTCCTGTGTTAACCCCCAACTGAAGCGCGTCACAAGACGTTCTTCCAAGTCATTTAGCTGGTCAGGCGCACGGTCACTGGTCAGCACAATTTGCTTGTTATTAGCGTGAAGGGCATTGAAGGTATTAAAAAATTCTTCCTGCGTCCCTGTTTTTTTGGCCAAGGATTGAATATCATCGATGAGAAGGACATCCAGCTCTCGAAATTGATTTTTCAATTCTTCCATGCTGGATAATTTGATGTGGTTGACAAATTCATTGACAAAATCTTCAGTGGTGATGTATTTCACCTTTGCTCTCGGGTTGTCTTCCGATACCTGATTGCCGATGGCATTCAGAAGGTGTGTTTTTCCAAGTCCAGGACCGCCCCAGATAAAGAGGGGGTTATAAACTGTTCCTGGGTTACTGGAAACAGCTAGAGCAGCCGCAAAAGCCCAAGCACTGCCTTTTCCTTGGATGAAATTATTAAAGCGGTATTTTGGATTGAGATTGGCTTGTTGAGGTGAGTGATAGACCTCCTCAACAACTGTTGGTTGAGCTAAGCTAACCTGTCTAAACTCATCGTTTGTGATGTCCTCATCAGTGAGGTAGTTAATCTTAATTTCATCATCATAAACCTCAAAACCAGCTGTTAAAATAATTGATTCAATATTGGTTTGCCAGAAATTTTGTTTGACTTTTGGGACAAGAATTTGGGCAGTCTTATCCTGAACCTTTATCAATTTAGAATCAAGTATAAAATATTCAAAGGTTTTTTCAGTGAATTCTTTTTTTGATAAGTCTAGTATCTTATTCCAAAAGAGATGTTCTTGTTCAGTCATTAGTGTCTCCTTGGTTGCTTGTTCTTCTATTTTAGCATATTTTAATAAAGTTTTCCACAAGTATATTAGTTTCCTTCCACATTGTTAAAACAACTTTTCCACAAGATGTGGAAAAGTTGTGAATTCATTTGATAAGCTGGTTATTTAAGATGAATGACTTGTGGAAAAAGGCTGTTTTTAAGATTTACTTATCAACAGCAATCGTCAACCTGTTGATAAAATTGTCGATATCATCAAAAGAAGAAAATTCAATTTTGAGATGGCCTTTGCCTGCTTGATTGAGAGTGAACTGACAATTTAATCCCAGTTGTTGTTTTAAAAGCATTTCTTGTTCTTTGATAAAACGATCTGATTTTTTTGATGCTTTAACAGGTCTTGTTTTTAATTGCCTTTCGAGTTGGCGCACGGTCCAATCCTTTGCAATGGTCGCCTCAAGCCAATTATTTTGGTTTTGTTTAGGGAGGCTTAGTAGCAGTCTAGCATGCCCAGAGCTGATACGCTTAGTGATGAGAGCTTTTTTTGCCTGTTCCGTTAAGTTAAGCAGTCTCAGGCTATTTGAGACATAAGGACGAGATTTTCCTAACGTGTTAGCAATCTCGTCATGGGTAACACCTAGTTTATCAATCAATTGCTGATAGGACAGGGCTTCTTCTATGGGATTAAGATCATAGCGCTGAAGATTTTCAATGATAGCTTGCTTCATGCTTTCTTCATCAGTTAGCTCTTTCACAATAGCTTGAATATGCGTTAACCTAGCTAACTGGCAGGCCCTAAAACGACGTTCACCAGCAATCAATTCATAGCCAACAAGAGGTGATTTTCGGACAATAATAGGCTGAATTAAGCCATTTTCTCTGATGGATTGGGCTAGTTCTTCCAATTCTTGTTCTGAAAAGTTCAAGCGTGGTTGATAGGGATTTTTTGAAATGCTATTGATAGGAAGATTGACCAGTTGCTCTGCCATATGACCTGCTTTCTATGATAAAACTCACTTTACTTTATTGTAAAGTGAGTTTTTAATCTTGTCAATTATTGCGTTGAAGAGAGATCTTGAGTTGTTTTTGTCAAGGTGATGTTGACTGTTTTCTTTTCATTTTTTCGATAGAAGGTTACAGTAATTGTATCACCGAGTTTATTTTTATAAAGAACGCTCTGAAGGTCACTGATAGAATGAATCGGCTCATCGTTGATGGCTGTGATGACATCATAAGGTTCAAGTTTGCCCTCTGCAGGCATGCCTTCTTGAGCGCTAGCAACGACAATGCCACTTGTAACGTCGTTTGGAAGATTCAACTGACCGTAGAGATTGGCAGCGACGTCGGTGAGATTTGCCATAGTAATCCCGATAACTGGTCGAATGACCTGACCGTTGGTTTCAAGTTGGCTGATAATGGACACAACGTCATTTGATGGAATGGCAAAGCCCATACCTTCGACAGCAACGTTGGTGCGTGATGAGGTGATTTTGACCGAGTTAATCCCGATAATCTGTCCTTTGATGTTCACAAGAGGACCACCAGAGTTACCTTGGTTAATAGCGGCATCTGTTTGGATGGCATTGATTGATACGGTCTGTCCTTTATTGTTGGTTGAGGTCACTGTTCGGCTCAATCCTGAAATGATGCCTTCTGTGACAGAATTGGCATATTCACTGCCAAGTGGACTACCGATAGCGATAGCAGGTTCTCCCAGGGTAAGTGTGGAAGAGTCCGCAAACTGTGCGACAGTTTGGATGGTGTCAGATGAGATTTTGATGACGGCTAAATCGGAATAAGTATCAGCTCCGACCAATTCTCCCTCCAGTCGAGTGCCGTTTGAGAGGATAATTTCGAGTTTTTCAGCCCCTTCAACCACATGGTTGTTTGTCACCACGTAGGCAAATTTTCCATCTTTTTTGTAGATAGCTCCGGACCCTTCACTGTGAACGGCCAATTCTCCAGATTGAGTTGTGGCACTGCTATTGCCAAAAATCCGACTGTATAAATCCTCTTGGCTAACTTGTGTTTGGTAGTTAACCACAGAAACAACAGCATCTTGGATTGTTTTGACCGCTTCAGTGGTGGCTGTTTTGACTTCTGTCTGGTTAATGGTTACCTTACTTTCACTACTATTTGTGGTGGTCGTTGTTTGCGAGATAATGTTATGATTAGGTAAATAGCCGATTAGGGCGTAGGTTGATAGCCCGCCGATGATTCCTGATAAAACCATCAGCACTAAGATAATTAATCGTTTAAAAAACTTAGATGTCATAGTTTATTCTCCTTTTGATGTTGTGGATAATATAATCCCCTTGACTTAATTATATCTTAAAACAGTTAAAAAATAAAGTTTCCACAGTCTGTGGAAAACCTTGTGAATAACAACAATATTTTGTGGTATAATACTATTATGAACATCAAATTAATCAGTGTTGGAAAATTAAAAGAGCACTATCTCAAAGATGGTATTGCAGAATATAAAAAGCGTCTTGGCCGTTTTGCTAAGGTTGATTTGATTGAAGTTGCTGACGAAAAAACACCTGACCGCGCTAGCTTTCTTGAAAATCAACAGATTATGACGAAAGAAGCAGAACGTATTTTAGGTAAGATTGGTGACCGTGATTTTGTCGTTGTTCTAGCTATTGAGGGGAAACAGCTGTCGTCAGAGGATTTTAGCCAGCTTATTCAGGAAAAGATGACGGCAGGTTATTCCACCTTGACCTTTGTCATTGGAGGGAGTTTAGGGCTTTCTGATGCTATAAAAAAGCGAGCTAATGTTAACTTGAGTTTTGGTCACTTGACACTGCCACATCAGCTGATGAGGTTAGTCCTTATCGAACAAATTTACCGTGCTTTTATGATTGCTGAAGGTAGCCCTTATCACAAATAGGAGAATAGTGTGAGGAAACATCGTGTGTTTGATGCCTTTTGGGTAGCCTTTACCATGGCTGCTATCAGCGGGTTTATCAATGCTTATACTTACAACACTCAAGGTGGGCGTTTTGCAGGTGCTCAGACAGGAAATTTAATTTTTCTTGGTCTTCGTTTAGCTGAATTCAAATGGCTTGAGGCCTGGTCTTATTGTTTGCCTATCTTGGTATTTGGTATAGGGCAATTGCTGATTTATGTGATGAAAGACTGGGCGTTATCAGCTGGTTGTCCTTACCATTTGTTAGCGATACGCGTGATGATGGCTCTGCTATTTCTCGCAGCTGTTAGCGATCCAATGGTCGATAGTGATATCACCATATCGATGCTAGCCCTTTTTTCATCATTTCAAGTTGAAGTGTTTAAGCGAATCGGATCTATCCAGTATGCCAATGTCATGATGACGGGAAATGTTAAGGCAGGTGCTTATCTTTTGTCAGAAGGCTTTTTATCGGGCAATCAGGTGAAAATCAAACAAGGTATGCAAAGATGTGCTGTGTTAATCAGCTTTATTCTTGGCATTATCCTTTCCCATTACCTGTCTGCCTTTTTGGAGGAATTCGATTTATTTTTACTGTTTCCTCCTCTGTTGGTTATTCATAAAGTTATTCGTCAGGAAAAATAAAACAGCCAAGGAAAACCTTAGCTGTTTAACTCTGATTCCAGCAGGATTCGAACCTGCGACCGTTCGCTTAGAAGGCGAATGCTCTATCCAGCTGAGCTATGGAACCATAACAGAACCATTTTACCAAAAACCTTCTCTAGTTGTCAACGGCTAAAAAGTTCAAAAAAGTTGAGCAGTAGACTAGACAAAACAAAAAATATCTGCTAAACTGATAAAGTATTAAACGACACGCTCCGTTGGTCAAGGGGTTAAGACACCGCCTTTTCACGGCGGTAACACGGGTTCGAATCCCGTACGGAGTGTTCTANCGCCTTTTCACGGCGGTAACACGGGTTCGAATCCCGTACGGAGTGTTCTATCCGCCATAGCTCAGTTGGTAGAGCGCATGACTGTTAATCATGATGTCACAGGTTCAAGCCCTGTTGGCGGAGTATAAAGTACATAGAAACGTTGAAAAATCAACGTTTTTTTCATTTTTCAAATATGAGATGCTTATATTTGAAAAATGAAAAGTTAGGAAGTTAGTAAAATCATTTTTATAGATATTAACGTAGAAATAGTAAATCAAAAAAGTTACTATTTTTTAGACAAAAAGAAATAACCCGTCCCTACTTTTGAGCGAGTAGGACGGGTTATATCTGAAATACGAGCCACCGTCTTAAACGGTTCTGCGTTGAGCTGAGTTCCCGCTCAGCTCTTTTCTACTTCCATTATATCATTTCTAAAATAAATAGCAAGTTTCATCACATTTGATGGTGGCAATTTTGGACATTTGATTGCTTGATGAGTTGCCGTTTTCGATGAGAATAAAATAAAACAAAAGAAATTATTCCGATGCTGGAGAGTATAGTTGCTGCTTTTAGCCCATTTGGGACAAAGGTCAATACAATTTCTCCATGCCCTTTTTTGGCATCTAGGAGGATTAAACCACCGTTAGCAGATTTGACAGGAAGTGGTTGCCCATCTTGTTTAGCTGTCCATCCCTTATCATAGGGGAGGGTGACCAAAAGCGAGGCGTCAGCCGGGCTATCATAGGTAATCGAGACTTGATTGCCGGCAGATGTCACATTCACTGCTCGGCTATTGACCTGATCGATCGCTTGCTGATAAGCTAAGGTATCCAGAGCATAGATATTGGGTTTATGGAAGCTGACATCAGTTGTCTCAGGAAAAATCAGCTCAATCTCAAGGTTTTGAGCAGAGGCATAATACCCTAAATCAAATAATGAAAAAGCATTGTCACGGGTAAAACTCATCAACTGCCCATTGATAAGAATTTTTGTTTCTTTATTATCTGGATTTGACGAGGTGGTATGAGGCAAACTCAGATAAACTTGACTATTTGAGGTGACCTCAATGCTAAAATTAGCACTAGATGAACCATCGTCTTTTTTGACAGTTGTGACAAGTTGCTTGTCAACATCTGTTAGGTTATCTGTAAAGCTTGACAATTTATAAAAATACGTATGATTAAGACCTGATAACTGATTGAGTAGCTTGGTTTGGTTGTCAAGTGTATTGACAGTAAGGTCAAAATCAGTAAATGGTTCCTTAGTCAGAATAGCTAATTGGCTAGCATTACGATTTTCATAAAGAAACATCTCACCAATTTGGTTTCCAAACTCAAAGCCATATTTATTAAGGGGGTTATGATGCAGATTGAAAGTGATGTTGAACAGACTGTCAGCAATTAAGGTATTGTTTTGGTAACGCAGATTGAGATTTGTGCCGTCAGATCGGAAACCAAATTTATCCAATAATTGGCTAGATTGACGGTTACGAACAGATGAAAATTGAGAAATCCCGTTATAACCAAACTTCATGCTATCATTACCTGTTTGTGGTAGCAACCTTTCCATGCGAAAGAAAGTTGCATGCTTATCCTTTGCAGACTTGACAAGGTTGTCAATATCTGACAACTGTCTCTCATAGCTATCACGTGATGGAAAATGCCATTCTTGGCTTAAAGCGTTTAACTGATAGTAACTGTTGACACTTATTTCAAAAACTGTAAAGAAAATTGTCAAGATAATGTAAAGTTTATATGGGATTTGTTTAGCGTGAAAACTGACAAATATAATGAGATAAGCCAACAGGAACAAGGCTGTTATCCCAAATTGCTCAATGTGTAAAAAAGGGTAGTGGGAGCGGAAGTAGACTGTTGCTGAAAAACCAACCAGTAGAAAAGCAAATACGGTGATAAGGTGTGCCCATTTGACCTTTTCAAGATGCTCTAAAGTTTTCCCAGCTAGATAAATAATGCTAATGGAAAAGACCCATGAGTAGCGATGAAGAAACATATTTGGCGCATGCATCCCCTGCCAGAACAAGTCCAGTGGCTCCAAATAAAAGCTAGCTATAATTGTCATCAAAAGCAGTGCATAGGCGAGTTTAACGGGCCATTTGATAGATTTTATTGTGAAAAATAGCAGAGCGAGAATCAGGGGCAACAAGCCAACATAAATCATCGGAATAGATCCGAATTTAGTGGTATCATAGCTACCGACAAAATTTTTAGCAAATAAATCCAGATACCAAGATTTTTCTGTCAAGATGTTTGACAACTTTGTCAAGGTTTCACCATGTGTTCTCAAATCCAGATAGGTTGGAAGGAGCATGACGGCACTGATTAAACCAGATAAAACAGAACAAATGATAAAATCAATGATTGAGCGCAAGCGGTGCTTGACAGTATCTGTCAACTGAACCAAAAACCATAAACTGATAAAAATGGCTGTCATGTACCCAAAGTAGTAATTTTGGATAAAGAGTGTGGTTAAAGCAGTGACGTACAACCAGTAACTTTGCTGATGAATCAACCGATGCAAACCAAGTATAATCAAAGGAACTAGGATAAAGACATCCAGCCACATGTTGATTTCAATTTGGCTTATGCTAAAACTCATCAAGGCAAATGATGTTGATAGACTGATAAGTAACCAATGATTGGCTTTTTTATAAATAGTTGACAGACTTGTAAAGGTTGATAAACCTATCAAACCTACTTTGAGAAGTGTAAATAAGTAGAGCGCATCAGGCATCAACTTGACCTCAAAAAAGTAAACCAAAGGAGACAAGAAACTACCTAAATAATAGCTCATTAACGCATAAAAATTAAGCCCTAAACCACTTGTAAAGCTGTAGAAAAGACTATCTTGACCGTGCAGGATATTTCTCAGTGTTGTTGCAAAAATGGCATACTGATGAAAACCGTCACTGGCTAGGATAGTGGTATCGCTTCCCCACCAGATATTTTGGATTGACAAACTAATTGACAGTATTGTCAAGGGAATAAAAAAGCTAGCAAGAAAAAAGAAATATTTTTGTTTCATGGATTATTTTTAAGAAAGAGAGCTGGTTACCCAACTCTCCATAGATTATTGTGCCCAAAGAGCCTTAACCTTGGCTTGCACTTCAGCATTTTCAAGGAATTCATCATAAGTCTCGTCAATACGATCAATCACCCCATTTTTAGAAATGACCAAGATGTGGTTAGCGAGTGTCTGGATAAACTCATGGTCATGGCTGGCAAAGATAATGGATTCTTTGAATGCTTTGAGACCGTCGTTGAGAGCCGAAATAGATTCCAAATCCAAGTGGTTGGTTGGGTCATCAAGGATGAGAACATTAGACTTGAGGAGCATGAGTTTGGATAGCATAACACGCACTTTTTCGCCCCCTGACAAGACGTTGACAGGCTTGAGAGGCTCATCACCTGAGAAGAGCATGCGGCCTAAGAAACCACGCAAGAAGGTGTTATCATCCTCTTCCTTGTTGGCAAATTGGCGGAGCCAGTCAAGGATAGACTCGCTGCCAGCGAAGTCTTTGGTGTTGTCTTTTGGCAGGTAGCTGCGAGAGGTAGTCACGCCCCACTTGATTGTTCCCTCGTAATCAATTTCTCCCATCAAGGCACGGATGAGAGCAGTTGTTTGAATATCATTTTGCCCGATAAGAGCAGTCTTATCGCCCGGACGTAGGATAAAACTGATATTGTCCAAGATAACCTCACCGTCGATGGTTACTTTCAGGTTTTCAACGGTCAAGAGGTCGTTACCAATCTCGCGTTCAGACTTGAAGTTGACAAAGGGGTATTTACGGCTGGACGGGACAATTTCTTCCAGCTCAATCTTATCCAACATCTTCTTACGAGAGGTGGCTTGTTTAGATTTAGAAGCGTTCGCTGAGAAACGAGCAACAAATTCTTGGAGTTGCTTGATTTTCTCTTCTGCCTTAGCATTGCGGTCAGCTTGCAGGCGAGCAGCCAATTCAGAAGATTCTTTCCAGAAGTCGTAGTTACCAACGAAAATCTTGATTTTACCGAAGTCCAAGTCAGCCATGTGGGTGCAGACCTTGTTTAGGAAGTGACGGTCGTGAGACACCACGATAACGGTATTGTCAAAATCAATCAAGAAGTTCTCCAACCAAGTGATGGACTGGATGTCCAGACCGTTGGTTGGCTCGTCTAAGAGGAGTACATCAGGCTTACCAAAGAGGGCTTTGGCAAGGAGCACCTTGACCTTATCGCCGTTAGCAAGTTCGCTCATATTTTGGTAGTGGAGGTCCTCAGAGATATTGAGGTTTTGGAGCAATTGAGATGCTTCGCTCTCTGCTTCCCAACCCCCAAGCTCGGCAAAAGCACCCTCTAGCTCAGCCGCACGGACACCATCTTCCTCAGAAAAATTTTCTTTCATGTAGATGGCGTCTTTTTCTTTCATAATGCTGTAAAGCTCATCATTGCCCATGATAACCACGTCAATGACACGCTCGTCCTCATAGTCAAAGTGATTTTGACGCAGGACAGAGAGACGCTCATTTGGACCTAGTGACACGTGACCAGTTGTTGGCTCAATATCGCCAGCCAGGATTTTCAAGAACGTTGACTTACCAGCACCATTAGCACCAATCAGACCATAGGTGTTGCCCTCAGTGAATTTAATGTTGACATCGTCAAAAAGTTTTCGGTCGCTAAAGCGAAGCGACACATCAGAAACTGTTAACAAACGTATTACCTCATTTTTTCTATAATCCCCTTTATTTTACGATAAAGTCGCTGTTTTTTCAAGGGAAATAGCAGAGCAGAAAGAGGATTTTGGCAAAAAAGAACTTGACAGGATTGTCAATCTTGTCAAGTTCTTTTGATGAAACACAAGGTACGATTAGAAATTATAGAAATTTGTCTCAGTGCTAGCATATCCTGTGTAGTTTGAATTTCTATAATAGCGTGTAACAATTTTCCATTGTCTGTTTCCAAGGTGAAGGTAAATATCTGAAATATAGTAAGGATATGGAGCACGTGAATCTTGCCAAGCACCATAGAGGTTAATTGCTGTGTAAGCTGCCCCTACTAACCAACCGTAGGGTCCTATCGCAGCGCCTAGTTTACCAATCAAATAGCCTATACCTAAATCAGCAATACTATTAGAAAAGCTGTTAGCAAGTTTATTACCGTAAACGGTCTTAACGTGGTTCCATCTATTAGCATCGTATGACCTGAAAGAAGTGACATTAGTGTTCGTATAGGTGGAAAAAAATTCACCGTTTAAATAAACACCATCTAAACGAAGTTCTACTGTTTCAATTGTCCCATTCGGGTAATGGACTTGTACGGTTTGTTTATTGATTTCTACAATTTTTATGTCATCAATATTGATAGAACTAGTTTGTGTCATTCTAGGTTCTTCAGTTAGTTCATCTGCGACCACAGCGACGCTTGGTAAAAAAGTGGAGAATAGTGTCAGTGCTAGGAAGCTAGTAGCAGTAGATTTGAGTAATCGTCTCATAACGACCACCTCCTTTTATTTGATTTTTTTATAATTATATTATACAATATATTTATCAAAAAAGAAAGCAGAAACAGTTATGGATAGAAAAAAAGATTCAAAATCATTTTTTATCAACTTAGTTGGTATCTTCCTTTACGTGGTACTATCAGAGGTCAGTCTAATTTTTGTGTTTAGAAATGACATCCTCAACGGTTTTTACCAGCCTTGGAAATTTTATGCCATCGTCATAGCGATTGTCCTGATCAACTTGTTGACTGGACATAGTCTCTACAAGCACTATAAGAAGGAACTTGAAAAAACTAAAAAAAAGTTGACAGACCAGTAAAGATCGTCAACTCTGTCAAGCTGTTGTCAATCTTAAATAAAAAGAAACATGTGATGTAAACGTTCAGACTTACTTTACTGATAAAGTGGCAGTGTCATCGGTTATACTCATTCCGCTTCCACCACTATAATAGCTCTTTTATTCTATAGTATTGAACTAACTATACCAAACACTATATTCGATCAAAAGGTTTTGGTAACCCTTAGGGTAAAAAAACAGGTTTACAGAGGCATCAAATTCTGTAAACCTTCTGTTAATCTAAACTGGTGGCAGGACATCTTCTTCACTAATTTCAAAAGATTTGTGTAGACTGAAGCCGCGTCCCATGACTTGAGTAGCAGGCATGATAATGATAAAAGCTGCAGGGTCAATTTTTTGGGCAAGGTGTTCAATGGTCGGCACTTCGACTGTTAAAACAGTAATCATCAGCATACGTTTTTCACGACCTGTATAGCCACCAAAAATAGGAATTTCAGTGACACCACGGTTGGCTGCTTCCGCCACTTTTTCCTTGATTATGGCTGATTTTTCTGAAATAATCATGATATTTTTCGATGACTGGAATCCTGCTATCATTAGATTGACGACATAGCCTATAATCAGTAGGGCAATAATAGAATAGAGGACAGTGTCAATATTTTTAAAAGCGATGAGACCGGTTAAAACAACAATACCATCGACAATTGTCATAGCTACACCCAGAGATAAGGGTGTGTATTTGTGCAATATCCAGATGGGAATACTGGTCCCCCCTGTTGAGGAATTGCCCATAAAGACTAATCCCATACCAACTCCAAGGATAATAGCACCGAAAACAGCTCCTAAAAGCTGATTTTGCGTCAAGCTAGGCATTTTAGCAGTCAGATTGATAAAAATTGGAAAAACAAAAGAACCATAGAGTGTCGAGATAAAGGTCGATTTTCCTAAAAAGAAATAGCAGAGCACAAGTAACGGAATATTGATAGCGAGCGCAACTGTTCCAGCTTCCCAACCAAACATGGCTTGTAAACTCAAGGAGAGTCCTCCGATACCACCAGAAACGATGTTATTTCCAGCCATAAACCCATTTATACCAACAGCAGCAATGAAGCAACCAATGGTTACTAGGGCATAGTCTTTTATTTTTTTTACCATGTTTTTCTCCTTATCTATAGTTTCACGTGAAACGTTGATAATTCTATTATGACTGATAAGAGGTTAATCGTCAAGGGTGCGAATGATTTTATCACCTTGACAAGCACCATAAAATTAGCTAAAATAAGCCTATCAGATAGAGTAATAAGAATACTGTCTCTAGAGAGTTGGCGGTGCTGTGAGCCAATGGCAGAGCTTGTGAAATGGGCTGATGGGTGAAAACCATACAGAGAATGCAAATCCATAAGCATCGGGTGCACTCCTTATCGTGTCAATAGAGATGACAGAGTTGTCAATACGCTGTCAAGTAGAGGTGGTACCGTGTCAACCCAGATGCCCTCACGCTAGTTTTTTAGCGTGGGGATTTTTTGTTTGAAGGGAGTTTAGGATGAAAAACATCTATCAATTGTTAGCTGAACATCAGGTTTTAGAAACAGAACGTCTCTTGCTTCGTCCAGTGACCCTAGCAGATGCCGAAGAGATGTTTGCTTACGCTTGTGATCCTGACAATGTTGGTCTTTCATGCCGAACCAATCCTTAGATGAAACCAAACATATTATTGCGTCAATCTATTTAGCCAGCCCACTTGGTCGCTGGGGAATTGAACTCAAGGAGACAGGGCAGTTTATCGGAACCTTAGACATGCACCACTTGGTTGAAGCTGTCGGACGAGCAGAGTTTGGCTACACACTGAACAAAGCCTTTTGGAATCAGGGGTACATGACAGAGGCGGCTCAAGCCTTTCTTAACTTGTTTTTTGAAGATCTTGGCATGAACTGCCTGATTGCTCGTCATGATCAGGAAAACCCTGCTTCAGGTCGAGTTATGGCAAAAATCGGGATGCAGTTTAGTCACGAGGAACCCTATGCCAAACGAGACGAAAATGACCCTGACCGCATTGTCACCGTGATTCATTACCGACTGACCAAAGAAGACTATTTTAATCAGGTTGACAAGCCTGTCAATCAACTGTAAAGGAGAACATCATGACTAAACCCATTATTTTGACGGGAGACCGTCCTACTGGAAAATTGCATATTGGGCACTATGTTGGCTCGCTGAAAAACCGTGTCTTGTTGCAAAATGAAGGCAAGCACGACCTCTTTGTCTTTCTGGCCGACCAGCAGGCGCTGACGGACCATGCCAAGGAACCACAGACCATCGTGGAATCTATTGGGAACGTTGCCCTGGATTACTTGGCAGCCGGTCTTGACCCAGAGAAGTCAACCATTTTTATCCAGAGCCAGATTCCAGAGCTGGCCGAGCTGACTATGTACTACATGAACTTCGTCTCTCTTGGTCGTTTGGAGCGCAATCCAACTGTTAAGACAGAGATTGCTCAAAAAGGGTTTGGAGAGAGCATTCCGACGGGCTTCTTTGTCTACCCCATTGCCCAAGCGGCAGACATCACAGCCTTTAAAGCCAATCTCGTTCCTGTTGGCACTGACCAAAAGCCTATGATTGAGCAAACCCGTGAGATTGTCCGTAGCTTTAACCACACCTACAACTGCGAAGTGCTGGTCGAGCCAGAAGGCATGTACCCTGACAATGAAGCAGCAGGTCGCCTGCCAGGCCTTGATGGCAATGCTAAAATGTCCAAATCCCTCAATAATGGTATCTATCTGGCAGACGATGCTGATACGGTAAAGAAAAAAGTCATGTCCATGTACACCGATCCCAACCATATCCGTATCGAAGACCCAGGAAAGATTGAGGGCAATATGGTCTTCCATTACCTTGATGTCTTTGGCCATGAGGAGGATAAGGCAGAGATTGCAGCCATGAAAGAGCACTACCAGCGTGGCGGACTTGGCGATGTCAAGACCAAACGCTATCTCCTTGACATCATGGAGCGTGAGCTGGCGCCCATTCGCGAACGCCGCTTGGAATTTGCCAAGGATATGGGCGAGGTTTACCGCATGCTGGAAATGGGCAGTGAAAAAGCCCGTCAAGCAGCGGCTCAAACCTTGTCAGAGGTCAAAGCTGCTATGGGGATTAATTATTTTTAAAGAAAACATAACATCAAGTAGGAAATCATTTGTTTTCCTGCTTGATGTTGTGCTTGATTAAAAATTAAAAAATTTTTGATGTTAAACTGTTTTTTTTTTTTTTTTTTTTTTTTTTTTAGAAGTGATAACGAATAAATAAGTGAGGCAGCTGATAGATGTCATTAAATAACAGTTTCAGATGCTAATACGATTCTAATGTTTTAATAAAAGCGTAGAAATTTTATTCGAATTTGCTGAGCACTTTCATAAGTGTTCAGAATTATCGCTTTTATAAAATTTTCTATAAATATATCAAAGGTATTAATTCTTCTTTTAAAGTTTTTTCTCCATATTTATATGATGGCATTGCTGGTGTAGGTTATACTTGTTTAAGGCTTTATCAAACGACAAAGAAAGAATTTTATTATACTCAATTAATAAATATTATAAGCGCTTCTTTGTTTGAATTGACATCATTTGTTACTTATATGAGAGGTATGGCTGGTATAGTTGATTTTTTATTGGATTGTCTATTTGTTATTAAAGATAGTAATTTGAAAAATAAAATATTATATAAAATTGAAAAGTTAATAGATAGTATGTCTTTATATTTTGATGATGAACAAGGACTTTTCTTAGGGGAACAATTGTTCAAATTGTCTGCTGATTTAGTATCAGGAACATCAGGGATTTTATTAGTAATGAAACGTTACATGAATTATAAAAATGATGGCGTTTTAACAGTTAGTCATTTTATCAATCTTGATGAGGAAACTAAATTATTTGAAGGGGAAATTTATTAATGGTTTTGCGTCAATTTATCAGTAAGAGATATTTTTTATTGTCCCTAATGTTTGCTATTTTGAATGGTATGGGAACTTTAGTTGTTCCTGTTATTATATCTAGTGTGACTGATGCTGTTCAGAAATCAGATTTAAACTTATTGATTACAGGTATTATTTTTGGAGTAGTTGCTTTTTCAGTCAATCAACTATTTTCTTTCTGTTTTGACTATTATAAAGCCAAACTTAGTCAATTTTTTTTACAGACAGCAAAAAATGCTATATTTCAACAGTCTTTTAGTGAAAAAGAAAGTTATGATGTTGTTCAAAATATGATGTTCAATGATTTGAGTTTACTGGAAGAGAATTATCTGCAAGCTTGGAATCAACTAATTTATTCACTTAGTTTTTCAACTGTTTCAGCGGTATATATTTTTATGATCAATTGGGAATTAGCTATCATTTTTATGGTATTCGCTATTTTTCCCATTGTTTTCCCAAAATTATTTGAAATACAATTACAAAGGGCAGTTGATATCTGGTCAAATGAAAATAAAAAGTTCATCAAAGATTTTACTGAATCGTTTAAGGGAATTAGTGTTATAAAACACTCTCGTCAAATGTCTTATTTTTTTCATCGGTTGATGTCTCAGTTGATACGTTCAGAGAAGGCAAATTTTGATAAAAAATTAGCACCTGTAGTGATGAACTTCTATCTGGGATTGACGGTAGGTGTCTGCCTTCTGCTTCCGTTTGGGATAGGTGGTTATTTTGCTGTACAGGGAAAATTATCAGCGGGTTCCCTTTTAGCTGTTTTTCTAGCTTCTGATCGCGTGATTGCTCCACTTGAACGTGCAATGGGACAGTGGAGTGCTATCAAATCAACAAGACCAATTTTGGAGAAAGTGACGACTTTTTTTGAAGATAGCTTTGAATTAGATAGTAGCAAGGGAGCTGGTTTTGCTGTTGAATCATTAGATTTTGTGACAGCAACAATTGGTTATGATAATCCGCTTTATGAATTGACGAGATCCCTTAGACCTAACGATAAAGTGTTATTGACAGGTAAATCAGGTTCAGGTAAATCAACTTTATTTAAAGTATTGTTTCGTCAGCATCATCTTTTATCTGGGCAGATTATGATAAATGGTCACCTTCTTGAAACGATTCCAAGAGCAGATCTCTATTCTAGTATTGGCTATGTGCCACAGGATGTGATTTTATTTGATGACACGATTGGCTTCAATGTCACCTTGGGACGAGATATTCCTCAAGACGAGGTTAGCAATGTGTTGGATAAAGTTGGTTTAGGAGATAAGGACTGCCATACTGTTGTTGGAACAGACGGTTGTCTACTATCGGGAGGGGAAAAAGCCCGAGTCATATTGGCTCGAGCTTTGGTAGGCAAATATTCGCTAATTTTGATTGATGAATTTTCAGCGTCTTTAGATAGAGAAGTTGCTAGGAGTATTCGCCAATTGCTTTTTGATATGGATGTGACCATAATTGAAATTGCTCATCATGTTGAAGAGTCTGATAAGGTCCGCTATAGTCAGATTTGGGAACTCTAAGTTAGTAAAAACCGAGCTTGTCTGGTAAAAAAGTCACCTTCCGTTCTTGCTGGTGGCTATGGTTTCTTTTTTGATAATAGCTGATAAGGACTGTAGTATCAACCAGTCATCTCAGATGAAACCTGCCAGCTCTGCTATTTCCCTAAAAAATACTTAACGATTAAGGCTTCATCTTGTTAATCATCAGCCAAAGGAGAGTCATGTAGGATAGGACAAAAATAGCAAAGCCTGACCAGCCGAAGTGCTTGATAATAGCTCCACTAATGGCTAGCGGGAGAACCTTAGTTGCAAGGTTATCCAATCTTTTTTAGTCATGCTAGTCCTTCTTTCTCACCTTAACCCAAAGGTAAATGTGCAGCCCGATGTGGTAGAGGATATAGCCGATAATCAGGGCGATGGTTAAAAACTCAAGAAAACCATAGAGAGGACCTAAGACAGGTATCTTTAGCAGATAAGGCCTTAGAATGGCTAATATGAGGATAACTACTAAAGAAAGCAACTGTTTTTTCATGGTAAACCCTCCTTTTCATCTCTTATGATAGCATATTCCGAAACATTTATCAAAACTTTGCCTTAGCGGTTGACAAATGATTTTAGCGTGATATGATAGTAACAATAAACACAGAAAGAGGTTATGTTAATGTCAAATTGGCAGACAAAATTTTTGAAAAAAGGGTTTACTTTTGATGATGTGCTCCTGATTCCAGCGGAGAGTCATGTGCTTCCTAACGAAGTAGATATGAGTGTCCAGTTGGCGCCTAATTTGACCTTGAATATCCCAATTATCACCGCAGCGATGGATACTGTAACCGAAAGTGCAATGGCCATTGCGATGGCGCGTGCGGGTGGTTTAGGTGTTGTCCATAAAAACATGTCCATCGAGGCTCAAGCTGAGGAAGTGCGCAAGGTAAAACGCTCTGAAAATGGTGTGATTATCGATCCGTTTTTCTTGACACCAAACCATACGATTGCTGAGGCTAATGAGTTAATGGGCCGTTATCGCATCAGCGGTGTGCCTGTGGTTGAAACCATGGAGAACCGTAAATTGGTTGGCATTTTGACCAATCGAGATTTGCGTTTTATTTCTGACTATAATCAGCCGATTTCAGACCATATGACCAGCAAGAATTTGGTGACTGCACCTGTTGGAACTGACTTGAAAACAGCCGAGCAGATTCTCCAGGAACACCGTATCGAAAAGCTCCCCCTAGTGGATGGAGACGGTCGTTTATCTGGTCTCATCACCATCAAAGATATCGAGAAGGTTATCGAGTTTCCAAATGCTGCTAAAGATCAGTTCGGTCGTCTCTTGGTTGCAGGAGCTGTTGGTGTGACATCTGATACCTTTGAGCGAGCGACTGCACTTTTTGAGGCAGGAGCGGATGCGATTGTCATTGATACAGCACACGGACATTCAGCAGGTGTCTTGCGCAAGATTGCTGAAATTCGTGCGACCTTCCCTGATAAAATCTTGATTGCAGGTAATATTGCGACAGCTGAAGGCGCTCGTGCCCTTTATGATGCAGGGGTTGATGTGGTTAAGGTTGGTATTGGTCCGGGTTCGATTTGTACCACTCGTGTTGTCGCAGGTGTTGGTGTGCCTCAGATTACAGCCATTTACGATGCGGCTGGTGTGGCGCGTGAGTACGGCAAAACCCTCATTGCTGACGGAGGCATTAAGTATTCTGGAGATATCGTTAAAGCCTTAGCAGCTGGTGGTCATGCGGTCATGCTTGGTTCAATGCTGGCGGGAACTGATGAAGCCCCAGGAGAAACAGAGATTTTCCAAGGACGCAAGTTCAAGACCTACCGTGGCATGGGTAGCCTCGGTGCCATGAAAAAAGGCTCAGGAGATCGCTATTTCCAAGGTTCTGTCAATGAAGCCAATAAGCTTGTGCCAGAAGGGATTGAGGGACGTGTCGCCTATAAAGGAGCTGCTGCGGATATCGTCTTCCAGATGGTTGGTGGTATCAAGGCTGGTATGGGCTATACGGGTGCTGCGACCATTCAAGACCTGCATGATAAGGCACAGTTTGTAGAAATGAGCGGAGCAGGTCTGATTGAGAGCCATCCGCACGATGTTCACATCACCAACGAAGCACCAAACTATTCCATCAGCTGCTAAGAGGCTTGACAAAAACCGAACATTTTTGTAAAATAAATAAAGGAGTGGGAAAAGACTTCTCTTGACCTACTTTTTTATCTTAACTGTATTGTTTACAAACTTGTCAACAATGTTGACAGAGTTGTAAATATCGTGTAAAGGAGTATCATGCAAGGAATTTTATATGCTCTAGTCCCTATGATTGCTTGGGGGAGTCTTGGTTTAGCGAGTAACAAGATTGGGGGAAATGCTAATCAGCAGACCTTTGGTGTGACTTTGGGAGCTCTGCTATTTGCCACAGTGACTTATCTGATTGTTCAGCCGAACCTAACTCTTAACTACTGGATTTTTGGGATTTTAGGTGGATTGCTCTGGGCAATGGGTCAGAACGGTCAATTCTCCGCCATGCAGTATATGGGAGTGTCAGTGGCTAACGCCTTGTCAGGTGGTAGCCAACTGGTTGTCGGTAGCTTGATTGGTGCCTTTGTTTTTGGAGAATGGGCAAAGCCAATTCAGTTTATTCTCGGTAGCATAGCCCTAGTTAGTTTGGTTGTTGGGTTCTATTTTTCTAGTAAAACTGACCCTGACAAGTCAGTTGACACTTCTGTCAATTACGACATGAAAAAAGGCTTTATCGCCTTGGCTTATTCGACCTCCGGTTATGTCGCTTATACTGTTTTGTTCAATAATATCATGCACTTTGAACCGTTGGCAGCTATTTTTCCAATGTCAATCGGTATGGTACTAGGAGCTGCTGCCTTTATGAGATTTAAGCTATCTTTTGAACCTGTTGTGCTTAAAAATGCCTTGGTTGGTCTTCAATGGAGCTTGGGAAATATCTTCATGCTTTTTGCGGCTTCCACAGCTGGTTTGGCAATTTCCTTTAGCTTTTCACAATTAGGGGCTATTATTGGGATTATCGGTGGTATTATCTTTCTCGGTGAGAAAAAGACCGCTAATGAAATGCGCTGGGTTTACATCGGTATTGCTTGTTTCTTGGTCGGTGCCATCTTGTTAGGTGTTGTTAAGTCTTAATAGATTGACAGATTTGTCAATGTAATATTAAAAAACGGACGATGTTCAGTCCGTTTTTATCGTGCCGTTTTCCACATGGAAAATTTTCAAATCCTCAGGCAAGCCTTTTAGATGGTCAAGGCTGGTTGTAGTGATGAAAGTTTGAACATTCTCTTTGATACCTTCTAGTAGTTTCATTTGGCGCTTATTGTCCAGTTCACTCATGACATCGTCAAGGAGTAAAATCGGGTAATCTCCTGTCTGTTGCTTGAAGAGTTCAATTTCTGCCATTTTTAGTGATAGAATCAAACTGCGATGCTGTCCTTGACTACAAAAGTCAGCAGAGATGCCATTGATGGCAAAGGTGAGGTCGTCCCGATGAGGACCGATAGAGGTATTACGTTTGAAGATATCTCGTTGATGATTGCTTTCGAGTTGCTTGACAAAATTATCTTTTAAAGTTGACAAGTCTGTAAATTTGATACTTGACTGATAAGTCAAACTGATATGTTCCAGTTGATTTGAAATCGCGTAGTGGTTTTTGTCTGCTTCGATAGTTAGTTGGTCAACGAAGTCAAGTCTATGTTGAATGACACGGCTACCATAATCCGCTAATTGGTCATCAAGAACAGATAAAAAGACAGTGTCAACCTTATCTGTTGACTTGAGGTAGCTGTTTCGCTGTTTAAGGACATGATTATAGTTTGATAGGTCTGACAAGTAGAGTGGCTTAATCTGACCGAGGTCAATATCCATAAACTTACGCCTTAAATTTGGCGACCCTTTAATCAGTTGTAAATCTTCAGGCGCAAAGAGGACAACTGTCATCTTGCCGATATAATCAGATAGCTTGTTTTGTTTGAGGTGGTTTAGTTTACAGACTCTGCCTTTATCTGTCAAGGTAATGTCAAGTGGAAGTTTACCACTGGTGCGGTGGACTAGGCCGCTAATCGTAAATGATTTTTCGTCGAAGTTAATTAGTTCTTTATCAAAGCGTATTCGATGGCTTCGGGTCAAGGCTAAGAAATAGATAGCCTCTATCACATTAGTTTTACCCTGAGCGTTTTGACCGATAAAGATGTTAAGTTTAGCAGAGAAATCAGTCGATAGTTCTTTGTAATTGCGGTAATTGGTTAGCTCAATGCGTTCAAGCCACATAAGTCTACTCCAGGGAATCGCACTGCTGGCTTGACAGGGTTGTCAACTTTGCGGTAAGTTTGCGTACGATTAACAGCAGTATTTTTATTTTTTTCAGGGTAATGTTTTTTGCTTTGAGCTGACTTTTTCGGCCGAGCTTGTTGCTTTTTAGTTGCCTGATTCATTTTTTTTACCAATTCTGCGATTCGTTTTTTCTCTGCAATATCGAGTTCGTGCTCTGCTATTTCAAAAGCAGTTGGTGCGACAATTACAATAGTCTGTTCAAGATCAGTAAGATCAATTTTATCACCGATACGGAGTTTTTTGCCGCGTCGTTTCTCATCCTCACCGTTAACCAGAACGGTGTTTTCGGCTAAAAATGCCTTGATAGCACCGCCACTTTTAATGATACCTGTGTCTTTCAGTAGAGCTTGCAGGGTGATGAAATCCGTGAAAAGTTTGTAGTCCATAATCGTATCCTCCAGATGTTACCAGACTATTATAGCATAATTGTCTCAATCGACGTCTTTTTTGGTCATGTCTTAAATAAAATGTTATAATGAAGGGACTATCATCTAAGGAAAAGGAAGCTATGCAGATTGTTGACGGTGTTTACCTACACGTTGTTCAGACAGAAAAATTTAAGACCAACCATCTGACTTGCCGATTTTCAGCAGATGTGAGTAAGGTGAATAAGGCCAGACGAGCTCTGGTAGCACAGATGCTAGCAACAGCGACTTCTGATTACCCCAGCCCACGATTACTTCGTCAAAAATTAGCTGAGCTCTATGGGGCAGGCTTATCCACTAAAGTGACTACGAAAGGCTTGGTTCATCTGGTGGACCTCGACCTCAGTGCTGTGGGAAGTGAATTTGCTCTGGGTGGTGAGGACA
Source organism: Streptococcus sp. E29BA (assembly GCF_041807805.1). Classification (NCBI taxonomy): domain Bacteria; kingdom Bacillati; phylum Bacillota; class Bacilli; order Lactobacillales; family Streptococcaceae; genus Streptococcus; species Streptococcus sp. E29BA. The sequence goes on along the minus strand of NZ_JBGTZA010000013.1, from coordinate 19,060 downwards.
CGGTCAATGAATTGATGGCTCTCTTACGCAGTATTTTGTTCAATCCTTTACGGACGGTCGAGCAGTATCAAACAAGTATCTTTGACATGGAAAAGGCTAATCTGATTAACTACCTTGAAGCAGATAAGGAAGATATTTTTTACTACAGCGATTTGGAACTAGACCAGCTTTATTTTACGCATAATAGCCTCAAACAATCTAGCTATTCAACACCTGAACAGGTTGCCAAGGAGAATTCCTACACTGCTTTTCAGGAATTTCAGCGCATGTTGAGGGAAGACCGTATTGATATTTTTTTAGTGGGTAAGATTGATGAGTATAAAATATTACAAGGGCTTCATCAGTTGCCTTTTTCTCCTCGTCAGGTCTCTTTGAACTACCAGTACCAACAAGATCTAACCAATATTACACGAGAAAAATTAGAAACGAAGCAGGCCAATCAGTCTGTGTTGGACCTGGCTTACCATGTGCCCTCGGTCTATGGTGGAGAAGATTACGCTTCGCTCCTCGTCGCCAATGGTTTATTGGGACTATTTCCGCACTCTCTTTTATTTACAGAGTTACGGGAAAAAGCAGGGCTGGCCTACACAATTTCGAGTCATTTAGAACCTTTTCAGTCTGTTTTGAAGATTCAGACAGGAATTGATCGAGACCAGCGTCAGCGTGTGATGCAGCTCGTGACCAAACAACTCCATGCCTTGAAATCAGGGCGTTTTACCAGTGATTTAGTGAAGAAAACCAAGAAAATGCTGGTCAATAGCGCAGCCTTGTCCGAAGATTATGCCAAATCTCTGATTGAGTTAGCCTATAATCGGTCTGTTTTTGGAGAGAAAGCGAAGACTTTGTCAGAATTTCAGCAAGAGGTTCAGGCAGTGAGCAAGCAAGATATTGTTCGCTTGGCGAATAAGATAAAGTTGCAAGCAGTTTATTTTATGGAGGGGGAGCAATAATGGCATTAGAGCAGATAGCCTTTCCACACTTAAATGAGACCATTTATCAAGGGATTCTACCTTCTGGGCTACGCCTAATCGTTATTCCTAAGTCGGGTTTTAAAGAAAACATAGGGATGTTATCTGTTAGGTTTGGTGGGATTGACACTGAGTTTACAGTAAATGATCAAAAGATAGCCACAGGCGCTGGACTAGCTCATTTTTTAGAGCATCAGGTATTTGAGAATAATGGGAAGCAGGATTTTTCTCAGAAGTTTACAGGACTTGGTTCTGATTCAAATGCTTTTACAAGCTTTACAACCACTAATTATTTTTTCTCAAGCGTTGATCAGCTGAATGAAAATTTAGAGCTGCTGATTGATTTGGTAAGTCAACCAAGGTTTACAGAAAATTCTATCAAAAAAGAACAATCAATCATTAGTCAAGAGATTGACATGTATCAGGATGATCCTGATTACAGGCTTTACAGCAGTTTGTTAGCAGGTCTTTTTCCTGAGACACCTTTAGCGGTTGATTTGGCTGGAAAAGTTGACAGCATAGCCAAGATAACGTTGACAGATTTGTCAAATGCCTTTGAGACCTTTTATCGACCAGAAGGGATGACCCTTGTTGTTATTGGGGATGTGGATGAAAATGTCGTTTATAAAAGATTGACAGACTTGACAAGCCAGATGATACAACAGACACCGGTTAGGGTATCACGCTCTGCTATTTCTTATCAACCTGTTGTCAAAAAGCAGTCACTGCAATTAGATGTCAATATGCCGAAATTGGGAATTGGTTTTCGCCACGAACCTATTCAGGACAGTAGCCTCTTTTATAAGACCGCTTTAAAATTATATCTAAATATGCTAATCGGTTGGACATCAAAGACTTATCAACAATGGTATGATGACGGAAAAATTAATGATTCGTTTGATGTGGTGATAGAAGTTGATGAGCGATTCCAATTTGTCATGGTTTTACTTGATACTAACGAGCCGATTGCTATGTCAGCCAAAATCAAACAGGCGCTCAAAAAAGGGAAATCAAGTAAGGATGTCTCTGAAGAACGGTTATTCAGTCTAAAAAAAGAACTTTATGGTGAATTTCTAATGTCACTGGATCGCCCAGATGAATTGGCAAGTGCATTTTTAGAACATTCTACACAGGAGCTTTTCTATCTTGACGTGCCTGATATTTTAGACCAATTGACTCTTGAGAACGTCTTGTTAATCGGAGAGACTTTCTTTCATTCGGCAGATATTGCAGAAGTGACGATTTTTCCTCTCTAGGGGCTGGATAAGTTAGAAAAATTTGCTATAATAGAATTAATCACAACAAAGGAAGACGACAAATGAATAAAACGACTGGAGATTTGCTTCGCGAAGCAAGAACTAAAAAAGGATTAGCTCTCCAAACCATTGAGCGCTCAACAGGAATTGCGACCCACAATTTACTAGCTATCGAGTTGGATCAATTTTCATTGATTGATGCAGATAAATTAGAGCAGTACTTGAGAACCTACGCTGAGGCTGTTGATTTAGACTTTGCAAATCTAGGGTTTGAAACAACGGAAGAACCTGTAGCGGAGGTGGCAAGTCAGGTTGAACAGGTTGAGGAACCATTTAAGGTCTCTAGTTTTGATGAGTTGGTCAAATCAGAGGACCCAGAGTATGTTCCATCCTCTGTGACCTCAACAACGCTTCGCCGTAGCGGGCGTAACAGCCATTCTCAAAAATCAAGCTCAGGCAAGGGGAACAGATTTCTCGGTCCAATATTGACCTTATTGGGTCTTGCAACCTTGATTTTTGCTGGCTTTATGCTTTATAAAAACTATTTAGCAGACTTTCTGACTGCCAAAACGAATACGGCCAATGAGACGGTAGCATCAGTATCAACAACACCATCAAGTTCAGAAGTATCAACAACTCCTAGTGAGTCAACTCCTCCTACTCCAGCAACTCAATTGGCAGTCACAGGTGGCGGTGAAGCAATTACAGTTGCGGTGACAACTGCTCAAAAACCGATTAAGGTTGAGTTATCATTATCAGGAGCAGAGCGTAGCTGGGTCGCTTTGAGTAAATCTGATATTGCAGGAGGTGTTACCCTATCCAGTGAGCAACCAACCTATACCGCAACCTTGACAGAAGGTGCAACTCAAGCTGTTCTTGAGATGGGCATTACTGAAGGGGTAACCATCAAAGTTAACGGTCAAGAACTTGACAAGACTGCTCTCACCGCGACTGCTTACAGCATTGTGACCTTTAATATTCAGTAGGGTTAGTTCATGTTAAAAAAAGAAAATATACCTAACCTTCTAACGGTGATGAGAATCGTGATGATTACTCTCTTTCTCATCTTCGGTTCAGTAAATGGTTTGGTCTGGTATCGTGTTGCTGCTGTGATTTTTGCTCTGGCAAGCTTGACCGATTATTTAGATGGTTATCTGGCCAGAAAATGGCAAGTTGTCACAAATTTTGGTAAATTTGCTGACCCTTTAGCAGATAAAATGCTGGTCATGAGTGCTTTTATCATGCTAGTTGGAGCAGACTTAGCCCCAGCTTGGGTGTCTGCTATCATCATCTGTCGAGAACTAGCGGTGATGGGTCTGCGGTTACTTTTGGTTGAAACTGGAGGCGAAGTGCTTGCGGCAGCCATGCCTGGTAAGATTAAGACTGTTACTCAAATGCTATCAGTCATTTTCCTGCTATGGCATTGGACGATGATTGGTCAGTTAACGTTATATGTTGCCTTGTTCTTTACGATTTACTCTGGCTACGATTATTTTAAGGGAGCGAGTTTCCTGCTCAAGGATACTTTTCAGTGATGATAGATCTTAAACAAGTTTATTTTAAGTATGATGCCCAACGAGAGGATTATGCGCTAGCTAACCTCTCATTTCACGTGAAACAAGGTGAATGGGTATCCATTATCGGACATAATGGCAGTGGCAAATCGACTGCTGTTCGATTGATTGATGGGTTATTAGAAGCTCATTCGGGAGAAATTAGAGTTGCTGGTCAGGTTTTGTCCGAGGAAACGATATGGGCGATTCGTCGAAAAATCGCCTTTGTTTTTCAGAATCCTGACAATCAATTTGTTGGGTCAACAGTAGAAGATGACGTGGCATTTGGTCTGGAAAATCAAGGCTTATCGCATGAGGAAATGGAAAAACGTGTGACGGAGGCTCTTGACTTGGTTGGAATGTCTGCTTATCGAACCAAGGAGCCTGCGCGTTTGTCAGGAGGACAAAAGCAACGTGTTGCCATCGCTGGAGCACTTGCCTTGCAACCTGAGATTATTATCTTGGATGAAGCGACCAGTATGCTAGACCCAAAAGGTCGGCTGGACTTAATCACCCTGATGAAGCAGTTGCGAATACGGTCAAATCTAACGGTCTTATCGATTACCCATGACTTGGACGAAGTAGCGCTGAGTGATCGGGTGTTGGTGATGAAAAAAGGCCAGTTGGTTCTGGATACGACACCACGCGAACTATTTGCCAAAGGTGATGAATTGCTTGACTTAGGTCTTGACAAACCGTTCTCTAGTCAGCTGGCTGAGGCGTTAGCACTCGATGAACAGCTCGGCTATTTATCAGAAAAGGAGTTAGAAGACTACCTATGGGGATTACACTTAGGGGAGTAAATTACACCTATCAAGAAGGGACGCCTTTTGAAGGGCGCGCTCTTTTTAATATTGACTTGGGGATTCTGGATGGGTCCTATACGGCGGTTATTGGACATACGGGTAGCGGTAAGTCAACGATGATGCAGCTTCTGAATGGGCTTAATATACCGACCAAAGGAGACGTTCAGGTTAATGGGGTGACCATTTCAGCCAAGAGTAAACCAAAATCAATCAAGCAGTTACGCCAACAGGTTGGAGTGGTCTTTCAATTTCCAGAGAGTCAATTATTTGAAGAAACGGTTTTAAAAGATGTTGCCTTTGGTCCGAAAAATTTTGGTAAGACTACTGAGGAAGCTGAGAGCATTGCTCGGGAAAAGTTGGCTCTGGTTGGGATTTCAGATGATCTATTTGAAAAAAATCCCTTTGAGTTATCTGGTGGGCAGATGCGTCGAGTGGCGATTGCTGGGATTTTAGCAATGGAACCAACAGTTCTCGTTCTAGATGAACCAACTGCTGGTCTTGATCCTAAAGGACGTAGGGACTTGATGGCTTTATTTAGTCAGTTACACGCATCAGGAATGACAATCGTTTTAGTCACTCATTTGATGGATGATGTCGCTAACTACGCGGATCAGGTTTATGTTCTAGAGGCAGGTCGATTAGTCCTGTCAGGTTCTCCCCAAGAGATTTTCCAAAAGGTTGACCTGTTAACTGAAAAACAACTTGGCCTACCAAAAGTAACGACCTTTGCTCAGCGCCTAAGGGAGCGTGGTGTAGCGATGGACCGTTTACCAATTACCATCGATGAGTTTAAGGAGGTGATGCGGTCATGGACAAACTGATTTTAGGGCGCTATGTTCCAGGGCAGTCTGTTCTTCATCGTCTTGACCCTCGAAGTAAGTTGCTGGCGATGATGATGTTTATTCTCATCATTTTTTGGGCAAATACTCTTGTCACAAATGTCTTAGCTCTAGCACTTGTCCTTGGTTTGGTTTTCCTGTCTCGGATAAGCCTATCTTACTTTATCCAAGGCATTCTGCCGCTGCTTGGGCTTATTGCCTTTACAACCATGTTTCAGCTCTTTTTCACCTCTGCTGGTCATCCAATCGCTAATATTTGGTTTTTAACTATCACAGATAAGGGCTTTGAGATGTCGTTGTTGATTTTTTCGCGGTTTTTGCTGATTATCCTATTTTCAACCTTATTGACCCTTACGACAACTTCTTTGAGTTTATCAGATGCGGTCGAAAGTCTGTTAAAACCCTTGAAACCACTGAAAGTACCTGCTCATGAGATTGGGCTCATGCTGTCGTTAAGCTTGCGCTTTGTTCCAACCTTGATGGATGATACTGTACGTATCATGAATGCCCAGAGGGCAAGGGGGGTGGATTTTGGAGAAGGAAACCTGATTCAAAAAGTCAAATCAGTCATTCCAATTTTGGTTCCTTTATTTGCTTCAAGTTTTAAGCGGGCTGAGAGTTTAGCTCTTGCGATGGAAGCCAGAGGCTATCAGGGGGGTGATGGTCGGACAAAATACCGACAATTATCTTGGCAACACCGAGACACCCTTACTATTTTTGGGATGATGTTATTTGCTGTCGCTCTTTTTTACCTTAAAAATTCTTAACATCAACTCATCGAGCAAGAAAATATGATCTTTTTGTTATATTTGTCATTGCAACTCAATCCTGTTGTAAAAAACTTTCGTTAAGATAGGGGTATTCATCAGAAAGGAGTTACATGATGACAGTATTAACAATAACGAAAAAACAACTGATTAAAGGCATGTTTGCGGCATTTGCTTTTACAATGATGACCTATGGATGTCATGTTTCGGCAGAGACTTACACCGTAAAGGCAGGTGATACCCTGTCTCAGCTAGCTCAAACATATAAGACAACCGTATCAGATTTGGTCAAGTTGAACCAATTAGACAATGCAGATGTAATCTACGTTGGTCAGTCATTGGAATTAGGTGCTGCTGAGAAACAAGAAACATCATCTGTCACAGCTGTTTCAGAAATAGTGCAAAATCAGCCATCAACCTCTTATGTGTCTCAACTCAGTGTAGCAGATGCTGCTACCAAAGAAACCATCGCCTTTAAAGAGTCAGGCGGCAGTTACACTGCTCAGAACGGCCAGTATTATGGTCGCTATCAATTGACCTTGTCTTATTTGAATGGGGATCTGTCTCCAGAAAATCAAGAGCGTGTGGCTGACACATATGTTAAAAATCGTTATGGATTATGGTCGGCAGCCCTTGCCTTTTGGCAGGCTAATGGCTGGTACTAAATGACCAAAAAAGTTTTTAACACAAGATATTGTGAAGAAATAAATGATAAGAACTACATCTTGTGTCTCATAATAGATAAAAAGAACAGGTAAAATATATCATTTTACCTGTTCTTCACTTTATTGATATAGTTAGACACTGTTTTTTAATCATTTTGTAATATATAGACCGTAGAATAGTCTTGTTACCTAAAATAAAAAAGGATATAAGGTATATGTCTCAATTAAACCATAAAAATCTGAAAACAAGATTGCTATCAGTTCTAAGTGCTTTTTCAATTTTGGCGTTTGGCCTATTGCTAACAAAATTATTTGTTCAAGACTTACCACGTACTATTGCTTTGGCGGATACTCAGAAAGTACCCTCTAGCCAGTCAGAAAAAAACGTATTCTTAACAACCTTGCCTCCTCAGCTAAAATTAGCTGAGCCTAAGGTTTCTATCAAGATAAAGCCTACTGAACCTGAGGTGATAGCTGAGGAGCCAGTCGTTGAATCAGTTGAAGTCGTTTCAGAATCGGCTGTTCAATTTACCCCTGTCGTGTCAACTTATACAGCAGGTAGTTATCCAACAGTTTTGTCAAATGGAAATACAGCAGGTGCTGTGGGAACGGAAGCAGCAGCTCGTATGGCTGCAGCAACAGGTGTTCCGCAAGCAACATGGGAATACATCATTGCACGTGAGTCCAATGGCAACCCAAACGTTGCAAATGCTTCGGGTGCATCTGGTCTCTTCCAGACCATGCCTGGCTGGGGTTCAACGGCAACTGTTGATGACCAAATCAACTCTGCCCTCAACGCCTATAACAATCAAGGACTTGCTGCTTGGGGCATGCAATAAGTCATAAAGAAAAGGAGCGATAAAAGCTCCTTTTTATGATGATTGAAAATAGCTGAGCAGGTCAGCAGGCTTATCCATCATCGCCTCTGCACCGTGGTCTAATAGCTCCTGTCTATTCCCAAACCCCCAAGCTACACCAATTGGGTGAACACCTGTTTCACGTCCGCCAATCATATCGTACTTGGTGTCGCCTATGATATAGCAGTTTTCTGGCTGAAGTTGATAGTCTTGTAAACAACTTCTAATCACATCTGATTTATGATGATGGCTTGCAGTTGCACCATAAATGCCAGTAAAGTAATGTGATAGTCCTAACTTGCCTAAAACATTTTTAGCAGCTTCTTCTTGCTTGCTGGTAGTGACAAAAAGCTGATAGCCCATGCTTTTCAGTGCAATCAACAGCTCAGTTATTCCAGCATAAACTGTATCATGATATATTTCCTGATGTTCGTAATAGTTTCGGAAATAGTTGACTGCCTTGTCAACTTCAGTATCATGGTTGAAGAACTGTGAGAAGGTAAATCGTAAGGGAGGTCCGATAAAGGTCATCAGCTGATCTTGGGCAGGACAGACGAGCCCCATTTGCTCAAAACTATGTTGAAAGCTATCAATAATATCCAGACTAGAGTCAACTAAGGTGCCATCCAAATCAAAGAGCAGTGTAGTCATAGGATTCTCCTGTAAAGAGGTTGTAAAGGGTGATTGACAATGGTGTCAAGTTGTCAAAAACTAACTCAACCACAAAGGGCATCAGGGTCTTAATTCGTTCAAAATCAGCTAGACCAAATTTAGGATTGTAGTAATTGAGCATGGTTGAGATGGCTGTGCCATGCGACGAGACAATCAGCTGTTCTGCTCGGCTATTTTCCAACAAAACCGTCAAGGCAGCAATAGTTCGGTGCTGAACCTCAGCTAGTGACTCGCCGCTGTCGCTGTGCTTGTAAGCAAAGTCCTGCCACTGGTTAGCCGTAAAGGTTTTGAAGTCCTCAATCCAGACGTCGTCAATCTTACGCTCACGAAAATCAGCCATTAGCTCAATGGACAGTCCCAGCTGATCAGCCACGGGTTGAATGGTCTTCACAGCTCGCTTGTAAGGGCTGGAAACAATCTGATTTATCGGTCTTTGCTTAAAGAAGTCAACCAGCAGTTGGCAATCCTGTTTGCCTTTGGCGGTCAGCTCTCTGGTTGCATCGTCATGATTGTCATAGTTAGGCTCGGCATGCCGAACCAGATAGACGGTTTGTCTCATTCGCCAAAAATCTCCTTGCTGTAGAATTTTCCTGTCGGGGTGGCGGCTAGACCGCCCTCGGCAGTTTCTTTGAAAGCGGTTGGCATAGCCTTACCAACCTGATACATGGCATCGACTACCTCATCCACAGGAATTTGTGAGCAGATACCAGCCAATGCCATATCTGCTGCAATGAGGGCAAAGGAAGCCCCGAGGGCATTTCGTTTGACGCAAGGGACTTCGACAAGACCAGCCACAGGATCGCAGATCAGTCCTAGCATGTTTTTGATGACAAAGGCAACGGCTTGACTGGCTTGAAAGGCTGTACCGCCAGCAGCCATGACCAGGGCAGCCGCTGACATGGCAGAAGCTGATCCCACCTCAGCCTGACAGCCTCCTTCAGCCCCAGAGATGGAGGAGTTATTGGCAATGACCAGACCAAAAGCCCCTGCGGTGAAAAGAAAATCCAACTGCTGGTCAGTGGTCAGCTGCAATTTGTCAATGGCAACGTTGAGCACTGCAGGCAAGCAACCTGCTGAGCCAGCTGTCGGTGTTGCACAAATCAAGCCCATCTTAGCATTGAGCTCATTGACCGCCATAGCGTTTCGGACCGCATATAAAACCGTGCTATCAGACAGGGTCTTTCCTGCTTGGATGTACTTGTCCATACGAACGGCATCGCCGCCTGTCAGACCGCTTAGAGACTTACTTTCGGTCAAGCCGTTGACCACCGAAGACTTGAGGACTTCGAGGTTTCTGGTCATCATCACTCGGCTTTCATCAGCTGTCCGCCCTGTCAGCTCAGTCTCGGTTGCTAGCATGAGTTGGGCCACAGAGCCCTTGAAATCATGATCTGCCTGTTCAACTAATTCTTTAATGGTGTAAAACATAGGAATCCTTTCTTGACAAGGTTGTCAACTTAATCAAAGAAATTGACATTATGTAGGTGAGGTATGTTGATAATCTGATTGACAGCTTGTTGACAGTTTCTGGAGTCAACCTCAATAATCATGATGGCCTTCTCTCCTGCTGCCTCACGGGTCACCGTCATCTGGGCAATGTTGATGTCATGCTGGGACAAAATCTCAGCCACCTGAGCAATCATCCCAGGAATATCCTGATGAACGATAATAATGGTTGGGATATTCATCTTGAGCGACACTGAAAAACCGTTCAATTCAGTCACCTCGATATTGCCACCGCCGATGGAAATACCTGTAATGCTCATGGACTTGTCACCCTTTTTCACCGTGATTTTTGCCGTGTTGGGGTGAGAGGCATTGCTGTCTTTGATGATGTCCCAGTAGATACGAACACCTTTTTGGTGGGCGATTTCGAGAGAATTTTTGATGTCTGGATTGTCTGTTTCCATGCCTAAAATACCAGCGACTAGAGCCAAGTCAGTCCCGTGTCCTTTATAGGTTTTGGCAAAGGAGTTATAGAGATGAAAGGTGACCTCCTCAGGGATGTCACCGAAGATAGAATGAACAATTTTTCCAATACGAACAGCACCTGCTGTGTGGCTCGATGACGGTCCAATCATGACCGGACTGATAATGTCAAAAACTGACTGGAAACGTAGGGTTTTCATAAGGCACTCCTTGAATTGTAACTGCTTCAATTATACCACATTTGGGCAGGTCAGAAGACTTTCTCAGTAATTTTTGATATGATAGATAGGAACATAATTTATATGGAAAGGTCATGTAATATGCCCCTCTTATCCAAGAAAAACGCTCGTCATGTTATCGAGGAGATTATCGCGCTTTTCCCAGACGCTAAGCCCAGTCTGGACTTTCGAAACCATTACGAGCTACTGGTTGCTGTCATGCTGTCTGCCCAGACAACCGATGCAGCGGTAAACAAGGCGACCCCTGCTTTATTTGAGCGCTTTCCAAGTCCTCAAGAGGCTGCTGTTGCCAGTCCTGATGAGATTGCGCCCTATATTGCCAGACTAGGGCTTTATCGCAACAAAGCCAAGTTCATGCACGAGCTCTCTGTTCAACTCTTAGAACGATTTGATGGGCAAGTTCCTCAAACTCGCGAAGAGTTGGAGAGTCTGTCTGGTATCGGACGAAAGACAGCTAATGTCGTGCTGTCTGTTGGTTTTGGTATTCCAGCATTTGCTGTTGACACTCATGTGTCAAGGATTTGTAAACATCACAAGATTGTCAAGTCGACAGCAACTCCCTTAGAAATCGAAAAACGGGTCATGGCTATTTTACCTCCAGAGCTCTGGTTGCCAGCTCATCAAGCCATGATTTACTTTGGTCGAGCCATCTGTCACCCTAAACATCCAGAGTGTGATCATTATCCCCAGCTTTACATGTTTGACAAATAAGTTGACAAAAGTATCAATTAAATTGACAATAAAAATAAGCGTTTGAAAGGCCTGATAAAGCTTGATGTTCACTAACATGAACTAACTGCTAGATTAAAGGTTGAACTTTTTGTTGCATTATCACAAAAAATAGGAGAACAGCCTGACTTTACAGCCTTTTTAGCAAGCCATGATACAGTAAAAAGGTAAAGTTTACGGGTTAGAAAGAGAAAATGGTGATGAAAAAGATTTTGGTGGTGGAAGACGAACCCAGTATTGTAACCCTTTTGGTTTATACGCTAGAGCAAGATGGATTTTCTGTTACCAGTGCGGATAATGGTCGTAAGGGGATGGAATTAGCTCTTTCTGGTCAGTTTGATTTTATCATTCTGGATTTGATGCTGCCTCAGCTGCACGGTATGGAAGTCTGCAAAAAACTCCGTCAGGCTGGTGTGGACACTCCTATTCTCATGTTGACCGCTAGAGATGATGAGTTGGATAAAATCATCGGGCTGGAGTTGGGAGCAGATGACTACATGACAAAACCCTTTAGTCCAAGGGAAGTCATCGCAAGAGTGAAGGCTATTTTGCGGCGAAGCCATCGCAGCACTCAAGAAACAGAGCGAGTGCTACAGGTTCAGGATTTGACCTTATTTGAAGAACGTCACGAGGTGTATCAGTCGGGTCAATTGTTGAGCTTGACACCAAAGGAATTTGAGCTCCTTCGTTTTTTGATGAAGCGAGCAAACCGTACGCACAGTCGAGAGCATCTCCTAGACAAAATCTGGGGCTATGACTATACAGGAGAGACGCGTATGGTGGATGTGCATATCGGTAAGCTTCGGGAAAAATTGGAACTAGATACCAAAAATCCGCGCTATATCCAAACAGTTCGAGGATTTGGTTATAAATTTGTGGGAGATAAGGAATGAGAGATTTTTTACCCTCAAGCTATCGCAGATTCTTGGTATGGTTGGGCGGCGTGCTTCTCTTAATCAGTATTTGCCATCTATTCTTCGTCAAGCTTCCCTTTGCGGATGGGAATATCTGGCTATCTCTAGCCTGGGCATTTTATAGTTGCCATCTTTTGAGCCTCTTTTTGGTGGTCAGCTATCTGCGTCATCCGATTAAGCAAGTCGAGCGTCAGCTTTATCGATTGCAGCAAAATATTTACGACAAAGACTACGTGCAACAGTCTGTGCCTGTTTACAATGAGTTGGGAAAAAATCTGACCTTATTGGGTCAAAAGTTAGCCGTGTTTGAGCAGAAATACAGTCATCAGAAAAGTCAGCTTGACCTCTTGCTCCGTCATCTATCTGTGGGTGTATTGGTCTTGGACGCTAGAGGACAGGTGACCTTGGCCAGCCAGTCCATGCAGCTCTATTTTCCTGATAGTCAACTGACAGGAGAGACCTTTGTCCAAATCAATAAAACAGCTGAACTCAATCTATTGATTCAAGAAGTTTCGGACAGGAAAGTCATGCTGAATCAGGAAATTGATATTTACTTTCCTGAAGAACGTACGGTGGATGTCATTGTGTCGCCGGTCTTGCAGGGCGCTAAACTGACCCAACTGTTACTTCTTTTTTATGATGTGACGCATTTACGGCGCTTGGAGCAGGTACGTCAAGATTTTGTCAGCAATGTTTCTCATGAGTTGAAGACTCCGGTGACGTCTATCAAAGGCTTTGCAGAGACTTTACTGTCAGGTGCCAAGGATGATGAAGCAGTTCGGGATCAGTTCTTGACCATTATTTACCAAGAAAGTCAACGTTTGCAGCAGATTGTTCAGGATATTCTGGACTTGTCACGATTGGAGCAATCTCCATCGGCTATCTTAGAAGAGGAGTTTACGATAGGTGAACTGGTCTCTGACTTGTCCGCCAGTTTATCAGGGCAACTGTTCGCCAAAGAGCTTGAGTTTACCTGTGTGGACAATCTGTCATTGCCCTATCTCGGAGATAGGGGAAAACTGTCGCAGGTTTTACTCAATCTCTTAACCAATGCTATTCGCTATACGGATAGAGGTGGTCAGATAAGGGTCATTTTGTCACAAGAAAAAACTGACGTTAAGATAGAAGTTGCTGATACAGGTATTGGTATTCCAGAAGAGGAGTTGGACCGGATATTCGAACGATTTTATCGCGTTAACAAGGGTCGAAGTCGACAAACAGGAGGAACAGGTCTGGGTCTGTCGATTGTTCAAAGCCTTTTGCTGGCGATGGATGGTCGGATAGAGGTAGCAAGCCAAGTTGGGCATGGCAGCCAATTTACTGTTTACCTACCGATGACAAAAAGAAATGAAAGCAATACATGAGCTTGGATTCCATGCATTTTCTTTACACAATCTTTACAAAAAACTGCATATCATCCTTACAAAACCTTGATAGACTAGATTTATAGCTGACAACAAAAAAATTTCAGCTATGAGAAAGAGGTCAATCATGTTGAAACAACTTATTAAAGCAGGCTTTGTCTTGCTGGTAGGCGCTAGTCTGGCTGCTTGTGGCAATCAGGGAAGTGATGGAACTTCCAATCTCGGAGATATCATGGTCGTCTCTCGTGAGGACGGTTCAGGTACGCGAGGTGCTTTTGTTGACATCACAGGTGTACTGGAAAAGTCTGGCGATATAGAAGTCGACCAGACCACAAAAGCAGCAACTATTCAAAACAATACCGAGGGGGTTGTGGGAACGGTATCTGGCAATCCGAGTGCCATCGGCTATGTGTCATTAGGGTCACTGACAGATGTTGTCAAGGCTGTCAAGATTGATGGTGTCGCACCGAGCAACGAAACTGTCTTGGACGGGACTTATCCGATTCAACGTCCCTTTAACATTGTTTGGAAGGAGAGTTTGTCTAAACAAGCACAAGACTTTATCACCTTTATCCACTCAAGCGATGGACAAGCTATCGTGACAGATAAGAAATACGTGGCAGCAAAAACAGATAGCCAAGCTTATCAGGCTACACCTCAATCTGGCACAATTTCAATCGTTGGGTCGACATCGGTAACACCCCTGATGGAACAGTTGGCAGAGGCTTATCAAGTCCTTCAACCAGATGTCAAAATTGACATCACCTCAAATGGGTCATCAGCTGGCGTAACTGCTGTTCATGAAGGAGTTGCAGATATCGGCATGGTATCTCGTGAACTCAAAGACAAGGAAAAGCCAGGATTGACAGCGGATGTGATTGCTCTGGATGGCATCGCAGTCGTAATCAATAAGGATAACCCGCTAGAATCTCTAACGGCTCAAGAAGTTAAGGAAATTTATACTGGAAAACTCCTGACTTGGAATGAGATTGGCGAATAAGATGTATACAATTAGGTTGACAAAACTGTCAAGGTCTTGTCAACTTTTCAAGGAGGAGGTTTATGCGTTTAACGCTTAAAGGACAAGAAAGGCGAGAGTCTCTTTTCAAGGGTGTTTTCTTTTTATCGGCTTTATTGTCTGTACTGGCCATTGTGGTGATTTCAATCTTTATTTTTGGGAATGCTCTGCCATTTTTGCTGAAGCAAGGACTAGGGGATTTCCTCTTTGGGACGGATTGGTCACCGTCTAACCTACCGCCAACTTATGGCATTCTCCCGATGATTGTCGGTTCCTTATTGGTCACAGCAGGTGCGATTGTGCTGGGTGTCCCTGTCGGGGTCTTAACAGCTGTTTTTATGGTCTATTTTTGTCCTAAAGCCCTGTACAGTCTCTTGAAACCTTCTGTAAATGTTATGGCAGGTATCCCTTCGATTGTTTACGGCTTCTTTGGTTTGCAGTTTATCGTTCCTTGGATTCGTTCCTACGGCGGGACGGGGTTAAGCGTCTTATCGGCTGTGATTTTGCTTGGAATCATGATTTTGCCAACGATTATCAGTCTATCCGAGACTGCCTTACGGGCTATTTCGAAAGATGATTATGCTGCTAGTCTGGCTCTAGGGGCTTCCCATGAACGAACGGTCTTTAAGGTGATGTTGCCAGCGGCTCGATCAGGTATTTTTTCTGCCGTTATCTTGGGAGTTGGTCGGGCAATCGGTGAGACCATGGCGGTTATCTTAGTCGCGGGCAATCAGCCTGTCATGCCGTCTGGTCTGTTACGAGGAGTTCGCACCATGACGACCAATATTGTGTTAGAAATGGCTTACGCTTCAGGAGAGCATCGAGAAGCCTTAATCACGACCGCAGCAGTTCTCTTTCTCTTTATTTTGCTGATAAATGCTGGCTTTGTCTGGGTGAAAAGGAGGTCAGAACGATGAAAAATAAGCTACTGCGAGGTCTCGTTTACCTATCAGCCTTGATAACGTTTGGGTCACTTTTTTTGGTCATCGGTTTTATTTTGATGAAAGGTCTTCCTCACCTGAGTTTAGAACTTTTTTCTCCGACTTACAGCTCAAGCAACATGTCTCTCTTGTCCTCTATTGTGACCACCCTTGTCTTAGTGCTTGGGTCGCTTCTTTTGGCAATTCCAATAGGTGTTTTTGCAGGGTTTTACTTAGTTGAATACGCCAACCGAGGTAGCAAGGTGGTTGGTTTCATTCGTTTGGCTGCAGATACCCTGCAAGGTGTACCGTCAATTGTCTTTGGTCTCTTTGGCATGCTGTTCTTCGTTATCTTTTGTGGGTTCCAGTATTCACTCTTGTCGGGGATTTTGACGTCAGTATTGATGGTTCTGCCCTTGATTATTCGAGCGACAGAAGAAGGCTTGCTTGCTGTACCAGACAGTGTCCGTCAGGCCAGTTTTGCTGTCGGAGCTGGAAAGCTTCGAACGATTTTTAGGATTGTTCTCCCAGAAGCCATGCCAGGTATTTTAGCAGGTGTGTTACTGGCCGTGGGGCGAATAATCGGAGAGACTGCCGCTTTTATGTACACTTTAGGGACATCAACCAACATGCCAACGAATCTCCTAGACTCAGGGCGTTCCTTGGCTCTTCACATGTATGTGCTTTCTAGCGAAGGGCTATATTTGAAAGAAGCCTATGCGACAGGGGTTATCCTCATCGTCACAGTCTTGGTCATTCAGGCCATTTCTAACCAACTCTCCAAGAAATTAACGAAAGGGATTTAGCATGGGACAGATTGTAGTGGAGCAGATGAATCTTTTTTATGGAGATTTTCAAGCTCTGAAAAACATTAACTTACACTTGCCAGAGAAACAAGTAACGGCTTTGATTGGTCCTTCAGGTTGTGGCAAGACGACCTTTCTCAAGACCCTCAATCGAATGAATGATTTGGTACCAGGATGCCGAATTGAAGGGCATATTTCCCTAGATGGTCAGGATATTTTTGACAAATCCCTCAATCTTAATCAACTGCGAAAAAAAGTCGGTATGGTTTTCCAGCAACCAAATCCCTTTGCCATGTCTATCTATGATAACATTGCCTATGGTCCGCGGACACACGGTATTCAGGATAAGGCAGAGCTGGATCGGATTGTCGAGAAAAGTCTACGCGGGGCGGCTATCTGGGATGAGGTTAAGGACAAGTTGAAAAAAAGTGCCAGGTCCTTATCTGGTGGTCAGCAGCAGCGCATTTGCATAGCGAGAGCTCTGGCAGTCGAGCCAGAAGTTTTGCTCATGGATGAGCCAACGTCTGCCCTTGACCCGATTTCTACTTTGAAAATCGAGGATTTGCTCCAAGACTTGAAAAAGGATTATACCATCATCATGGTGACTCACAACATGCAACAGGCGGCTCGAGTAGCAGACACAACAGCCTTTTTCCTTTTGGGTGAGGTTTGTGAGTTTGGTGACACTGCTCAGATTTTTACCAAACCAACAGACGAGCGAACAGAGCAGTATGTGACAGGTCGATTTGGCTAAGGAGGAATTCATGAGACAAGCATTTCAGGAGGAATTAGACCATTTACAACATCAGGTCAATCAGTTGTTTGACCTGACAGAGCAAAGTTTTGTCAAGGTGCATCAAGTGCTTGCCACAGATGATATCGCGCTGGCTGAGCAGATTCTAGCAGAAGATGCTGAGATTAACCAAACCCAGTTGGCTATCGAAGTGGCTGCAGCTCACCTGATTGCTCGACAACAACCTGTTGCGAAAGATTTACGCCAGATTGTGTCATGGATGCAAATCAGCTCAGACTTGGAAAAAATTGGAGACTACAGCGCCTTGATGGCAAAGTGCTTGCTAAACCTTCAAGGGCATGCTCGCTCGACCGACTTGGAGGGTGCTCTGCTTGACTTGGGTCAACAAGCGCATCATCTATGTAGACTGGTTCGCTCTCTGGTCAATCATCAAAAAGAGCAGGAATTACAGGTTGTCACACAGTTAGAAGAAGCCTTGGTTGAGAAGAGAAAATCTCTATCAGCGACCGTTAGGCGGCGGATGGACAGGGAGACTGATTTGGTTTTGAGCGGCACTTATTATTTGTCTATCGCGCTCCACATGGAGCGGATGGCAGATTACTTGACCAATATCTGTGAGCGCTTGGTTTATATCGAGACGGGTCGCTTGCAGGAAAAAGCTTAACAGATTGGAGTAGAGTGAGGAGTTCTACTCCTCTTTTCTTGAAAATAGTGCTATAATAAAGACTCAACATCGACCTTCAAATCGACCGTTGACAGCTCTGCCATTTGGCAGAAGAAAAAATATTTGATGGGAGAAATCTATGACAGACAATAGCAAGATTCGTGTCGTTGTCGGCATGAGCGGGGGGGTTGACTCCTCCGTGACCGCCCTGCTGTTAAAAGAACAGGGCTATGACGTCGTTGGTATTTTCATGAAAAACTGGGACGACACCGATGAAAATGGCTTTTGCACAGCAACCGAAGACTACAAGGATGTCGCTGCTGTGGCGGACCAGCTGGGAATTCCCTACTACTCAGTCAACTTTGAAAAAGAGTACTGGAACCGTGTTTTTGAGTATTTTTTAGCTCAGTACCGTGTGGGTCGCACGCCCAATCCAGATGTTATGTGCAACAAGGAAATCAAGTTCAAGGCCTTTTTGGACTATGCTATGAGCTTGGGGGCGGACTATGTGGCGACAGGTCACTATGCCCAAGTGAGACGCGATAAGGATGGGACTGTTCATATGCTCCGTGGAGTGGACAATGGTAAGGATCAGACCTACTTCCTTAGCCAACTATCTCAAGAACAGCTACAAAAAACCATGTTTCCACTAGGTCATTTGCAGAAGTCCGAGGTAAGGGCAATCGCAGAGCGGGCAGACCTTGCGACCGCTAAAAAGAAAGATTCGACAGGCATCTGCTTTATCGGGGAGAAAAATTTCAAGGAATTTCTCAGCAACTATCTACCAGCGACGCCAGGTCGCATGATGACCGTTGATGGGCGAGATATGGGCGAACATGCAGGTCTCATGTATTATACCATCGGTCAACGTGGAGGCCTTGGTATTGGGGGTCAACATGGTGGTGACAACCAACCTTGGTTTGTTGTTGGAAAAGACTTGTCACAGAATATCCTCTATGTTGGTCAAGGCTTCTACCATGATAGCTTAATGTCAACAAGTTTACAAGCCAGTCAAGTTCACTTTACAAAAAAAATGCCAGAAGAATTCACCTTGGAGTGCACAGCTAAGTTCCGTTACCGTCAGCCTGACAGTAAAGTGACTGTGAAGGTTTCAGGCGACAATGCTGAGGTCATCTTTGATGAGCCACAACGAGCCATTACCCCAGGTCAAGCTGTTGTTTTTTACGATGGTGATGAATGCCTTGGCGGCGGCATGATTGACAACGCCTATAAAGATGGGGAAGTTTGTCAGTATATTTAACTAGATAAATTGCAAGAATAAGTGCAACACTTATCACAATTCCTTCAATAGTGCTTCAAAAGCTGTTCTGTAAGCCAAA
>NZ_JBGTZA010000012.1:0-58959 GCF_041807805.1 Streptococcus sp. E29BA | reverse complement strand
AAAATCTCTTCTGGAGGCAACATGTCTGCTCGCCACTCAATAAGCGTTGTTCCCTCATAATGACTGAGCTCAAGCGCCATTGCTTCTTCAAAGGATTTGGGCATAATCGGCACAAGAATATTCACTTAATGACCTCCATGATGATAACTTTTAGGTAGTTGCTACGAGCATCTACTGGATTAACCGTAAAATCACTTGGCAGTTGATAACGACTGATTTCACGATAAGCCAGTCTCCCCATACCTTGGTGAATCTGCTGGCGGAACTGGCGGAGACTTAGGTTGCTGGCATTTGTCGAAGCAATAATAAGACCGCCATCTGCTAAAAGCTCAACCGCCTGAGCCATCAATTTATGATAATCTTTAGCTACTGAAAAGGTTTGTTTTTTATTTCGAGCAAAACTCGGCGGGTCAAGAATGATCATATCATAGCTCAGCCCTTTTTTCTTAGCATAACGACAGTAGTCAAAAACATCCATCACAATAAAGCGGTGTGGACTGAGTGCTAAGCCATTCGCCGTAAAATGAGCCGCCGATAGCTCGCGACTACGTTTGGCTAAATCAACAGACGTCGTTTCACTAGCCCCGCCAATCGCTGCCGCAACAGAAAAAGCAGCCGTATAGGAAAACATATTGATCACTGATTTGCCCGCTGCCAAGCCATCTACAAGAGCTCCTCGAACCTCATGCTGGTCGAGAAAAATCCCCGTCATCAAACCATCGTTTAAAAACACGTTATAGCTGACACCATTTTCCAGTATCGTAAATTGTTCTGGTGCTTCCTGACCGTAGATATGTGCTGAAATGTGGCTTGCCCCTTGGAAGCGACATTTTTCGTAGCCTCCAATCATGTCTGGAAAGACCTCAAGAAAAGCCGACACAATCACATTTTTTAAGCTATAAACAAAGGAATTGTACCAAGAAAAAAGAGCATAGTCACCGTAACGATCAATCGTTAGACCCCCAAAGCAATCTCCATCTTGGTTAAACAAACGATAGGCTGTTGTCAAGTTAGAATGCTCAAGGACTTGTCGTTTAACCTTTGCTGCCTCAAACAGGGACACAAAATAAGCTTTATCAAGCTGAACAGGCGCTTGTGGCAATACCCAGCCAATCCCCCGCTGTTGTGGTGACAGATAAGCGCTTGCTAACTTTTTCTCGCGATTACTGTAGAGAGTCACTAGACCCTCTGGCAAATCTGCGGTCAACAAATCTTGTCCCTCTAAGACTTGTACACCTGACAATATTTTCTTTTCAGCACTAGGGCTGACAAACAGTTTAAACATAAAACCATTGTACCAGAAAAGCGACATTTTTACCAATGGCATTGACCACGACAAGCAGACAAGGTTTTTTTATGGTATAATTGGGTAAGATTGAAAAACTTTAGTAAGGACAGACCAAATGTGCTCATTTGCAGTCCTTGTGGTTCTGACTCATGATTATGTTAAG
The DNA here is from genome assembly GCF_041807805.1 of Streptococcus sp. E29BA. Classification (NCBI taxonomy): domain Bacteria; kingdom Bacillati; phylum Bacillota; class Bacilli; order Lactobacillales; family Streptococcaceae; genus Streptococcus; species Streptococcus sp. E29BA. The sequence goes on along the minus strand of NZ_JBGTZA010000012.1, from coordinate 57,508 downwards.
TAAGGGGGCTCTTATTTGAAAACATTACGTCAAAAGTTCTATCATACCTTGAGCTTTCGTCTGGGATTTCTGGCGGTACTGATTGGGTTTTATTGGCTAAAAAGCATGTGGGCTTATCATATTGACTTTCATTTGGGTTTAGAAAATCCCTATCAGCTTTTTTTAACCCTCATCAACCCTATTCCTTTGTCATTGCTAATTCTTGGAATAGCACTCTATGTTAAACAGACCAAGGCATTCTACGGAACCCTGTTAGGGCTTTATGGTTTGCTCAATCTGTTACTGGTCGCAAACGCTATTTATTTCAGGGAATTCTCAGACTTTATCACGATTACAACGATGCTAGCAACCAGCAAGGTATCTGCAGGGCTGGGCGATGCCGCACTTAATCTATTTAGGCCTTGGGACATTATCTATTTGCTTGATGTATTTTTCCTCGTTTACGCTTGGCGCAAGAAAATATTTCCACTAGATTCTAGACCCTTGACCAATCGTCTGGCCATAGCAGTGACCTCTTTTTCTGCTCTGCTATTTTCCATCAATCTCTTTTTAGCGGAAATCGACCGACCAGAACTGCTCAGTCGTGGCTTTTCCAACACCTATGTGGTTAGGGCCTTAGGACTGCCTGCCTTCCTCGGTTACGATGGGAATCAAACCTACAAGACGCAAAAAATCCGCTCAGAAGCTGATTCAGCAGACATGGCTATAGTGGCTGACTATGTGGCACAGCATCAGGTAAAACCAAACCCTGACTACTTTGGGCTGGCTAAAGGCAAAAATGTCATCGTCCTTCATCTGGAGAGTTTCCAGCAGTTTTTGATTGATTACAAACTACCTATTGACGGTGTTGAACACGAAGTTGCTCCCTTTCTCAACAGCCTCTATCATGACCAGCAAACCTTCTCCTTTGCTAATTTTTTCCATCAGGTTAAGGCTGGTAAAACCTCTGATTCTGAGACCCTAATGGAGTTATCTCTGTTCGGGCTAAATCAGGGTTCTTACTTTGTCCAATACGGTGGCGACAATACCCAGCAGGCTGCCCCTCATATTTTAGGGGAACTGGGCAATTATACCAGCGCCGTGTTTCATGGTAATATCGGTACATTTTGGAACCGCAACAGTGTGTATAAACAGTGGGGTTACGATTATTGGTTTGACCAATCCTACATGTCCAAGGCAACCCAGGAAAATTCCTTCCAATACGGTCTCAATGACAAGGTCATGTTTGCGGATTCCATTAAATACTTAGAACGGCTTCAACAACCGTTCTACACCAAATTTATTACTGTATCCAATCATTACCCTTATCAAAACCTCTCAGGAGATGAGCTTGGATTTCCTTTAGCCAAAACAAAAGACGACACCATCAATGGTTATTTTGCGACAGCTAACTACCTCGATGCGTCAATCAAGGCCTTCTTTGATTACCTCAAGGCTTCAGGGCTCTATGACAACTCGATTATCGTGATGTACGGGGATCACTACGGTATTTCAAATTCACGCAACACAGAACTAGCTAGCCTCATTGGTAAGAACCCTGAGACCTGGACAGATTATGATAACGCCATGCTGCAACGTGTCCCATTCATGATTCACATTCCTGGCATGGATAAGGGCTTTATTAGCCAGACTTTCGGTGGGGAAGTTGACGCATTGCCGACCTTGATGCACCTGATGGGCATTGATAACCAAGCCTTTATCCAGCTTGGACAAGACCTGCTCTCTAAAGACAACCAGCAGATTGTTGCCTTCAGGACATCTAACCATGTGATTGCACCTGATTACACGAGCTACGCTGGGAAAATTTATAAAACAGAGACCGGTGAAGAAATCACCAATCCTGACGACACTACTTCCGTGCGCGTTCAGGAGATTCGCGATGCGGCTAAGCAACAATTAAGCATGAGTGATAAGGTACAGACAGGTGATTTGTTGCGTTTTTATACGGGAAACGACTTACCAAAAGTGGATATTTCCGCTATTTCTTACATCGACAGTTTTGAGCGCTTGATTGCTATCGAGCAAGAGCTGGGGAAACAATCGAAGAGCCTCTACAGCCAGTTAGGCCAGAAATCAACGCAAAGCCTCTTCCAAGCTCCAACTTATTTGGAATTAAATCCACCACCTCCGTCAGAACCAACCACTAAAGCCAGTGACGCCGAAACGTCAGAAAGCAGTTCAACACCTTCTGATTAGATGACTTGCAGACGAATAGTTTCTACCCGCCCATGTCGCACCATGTGCGGGTATTTTCCCTAAAATCCACTTTTGTGGTATAATGAAGAGAAACTGTTTTCAATTAAGAAAAAATGGAGGAATCTATGTCAATTCAATCAGTCAATGCGATTCGTTTTTTAGGTATTGATGCCATTAACAAGGCCAACTCTGGTCACCCTGGAGTAGTGATGGGGGCAGCACCGATGGCTTACAGCCTCTTTACCCAGCACTTGCGCATCACACCAAACCAGCCAAACTGGATCAACCGTGACCGCTTTGTTTTATCAGCTGGTCATGGCTCTATGCTGTTGTATGCGCTCTTGCATTTGTCAGGCTATGCAGACTTGTCTATCGAAGAGCTGCAAAACTTCCGTCAGTGGGGTTCAAAGACCCCTGGTCACCCAGAAGTCACTCATACCGCAGGTGTGGATGCCACCTCTGGACCTCTTGGTCAAGGAATTTCGACAGCGGTTGGTTTTGCTCAAGCGGAGCGTTTCCTTGCTGCTAAGTACAACAAAGACGGCTTCCCACTCTTTGACCACTATACCTATGTCATCGCAGGTGATGGCGACTTCATGGAAGGGGTGTCGGCTGAGGCAGCGTCTTATGCTGGTCACCAAGGCTTGGACAAGCTGATTGTCCTCTATGATTCAAACGACATCTGCTTGGACGGTGAGACCAAGGATGCCTTCTCTGAAAATATCCGTGCCCGCTATGAGGCTTATGGCTGGCATACAACTCTCGTCGAAGACGGTACAGACCTCAAAGCGATTAGCTCTGCTATTGACCAAGCAAAAACAGCAGGCAAGCCATCTTTGATCGAGGTGAAGACCATTATCGGTCATGGTGCGCCAACCAAGGGTGGCTCCAATGCTGTCCATGGCGCACCTCTAGGGGCAGATGAAACGGCTGCGACCCGTGCCAACCTCGGCTGGGACTATGCACCATTTGAAGTGCCAGCAGATGTCTATGCGGACTTCAAGACCAATGTCGCTGAGCGTGGTCAAGCGGCTTATGACGCTTGGGAAAAATTGGTCGCAGACTACAAGGCAGCCTACCCAGAAGTAGCAGCAGAGATTGATGCGATGGTCGCAGGTCAAGCGCCTGTGACCATCACAGAAAAAGACTTCCCTGTCTATGAGAACGGCTTCTCTCAAGCCACTCGTAACTCATCACAAGATGCTCTCAACGCCGCAGCTGCGGTCTTGCCAACCTTCCTCGGTGGTTCAGCTGACTTGGCACATTCCAACATGACCTATATCAAAGCAGATGGCTTGCAGGATAAGAACCATCCGCTCAACCGCAACATTCAGTTTGGGGTGCGTGAGTTTGCTATGGGGACAATCTTGAACGGTATGGCGCTTCATGGCGGTCTGCGGGTCTACGGTGGCACCTTCTTTGTCTTCTCTGACTATGTCAAGGCTGCTATCCGCCTGTCTGCTATCCAAGAATTGCCAGTGACCTATGTCTTTACGCACGATTCGATTGCTGTCGGCGAAGATGGTCCAACCCATGAGCCGATTGAGCACTTGGCAGGTCTGCGTGCCATTCCAAACCTGACTGTGCTTCGCCCAGCAGATGCCCGTGAGACGCAGGCAGCTTGGCACCATGCCCTGACCAGCACCAAGACACCGACTGCCCTTGTCTTGACCCGTCAAAACTTGACTGTGGAAGAGGGCACAGACTTTGGCAAAGTGTCTAAAGGAGCGTATGTGGTTTATGAGACAGGCAGTGACTTTGATACGATCTTGATAGCTTCTGGTTCAGAGGTCAATCTGGCGGTCAAAGCGGCCAAGGTCTTGGCAGAAGAAGGTGGCAAGGTGCGTGTGGTATCCGTACCATCGACTGAACTCTTTGACGCTCAAGATGCCGCCTATAAAGAATCTGTTCTGCCAAACGCCATTCGCCGCCGTGTGGCGATCGAGATGGCAGCTACCCAAGGCTGGTACAAGTATGTCGGCTTAGATGGCGCAGTCATCGGTATCGACAAATTTGGTGCCTCAGCGCCAGCTCAAACAGTTATCGACAACTACGGCTTTACCGTCGAGCATGTCCTTAAAACCATTGCAGAGCTAAAATAGACTTAAACAGAAGTTGACGCGTCAACTTCTGTTTCTTTTATTGATTCTACTTTGTCAATACTTTGGTCTGAGTCGTTGAGAACAGCTGTTATTTCTTTATCATTTTCTTTAGGGGTTTCTTTGCTATCTTTTTTGTCTGGCAACTCTAGTTTGAAAAATCGGTAATGATAGGTATTCCCTTGAGATAAATTGACACTAACAACGAGGTAATTACTCTGATGAGTGTAGCTGGTACTCCCTTGAGCAAACTGATAAGAGCCCGAGGCTCTATCTGCCAATTCCTTAGTCAGCTCTGCCATTAAGCTGGCTTGTGCTTGCTGGTATTGCTGGGACTGCAGTTGAGCAGTGACCTGCACACGGTTGATGTAAAACTGTAACAACAAGGCAAAGACAGCAGCCATAAAGAGAGCGTAAAGCAAAATGCCAGCTTTAAGGCGTTTTGTCAAAAGCATAAACAAAGATCCTTTCTAAACCCTTATCAAAAGTCACCTGCAAAGTGACGACTTCTCCTGACTGGCTGAAGTCTGCCGAGCTGACACCAAAAAGCATAGGCTGATAACCCCGACCGTCGGCGTTGCTTTTCCGAAAGTCGTCTGAGCGAAATTTTCCAAAACTAAGCGCTTGCCCCTCCTTAGTCAGATAAAGTCGGTTGCCTTCCAGCTTATCAAAAGTTGCACCTTGCCATTCTACACGCAAGTGCTGGCAAAAGAGAAGCCAATTGTCCTGATGATTGACGGTTAAGTAGCTGGTGTGACTGCTTAGCAATTTGGTCAATCCCTGATAAACGGATAAACTCCCTGCAATCACTAATAAAGCGATTAAACACTCTAAAAGCGTAAACCCTTTAACCCTAGTTTTTAGCAAGACTCATCACCTCCTTGCCCTCACTATAAACGGTAATACTACTGCTCGTTCGTGACACCTGTACACTGATGCCATTCAAGCTTAAACTGGATTGTCCTGTCTGGACAGCCATAGTAGCGACATTTAGTACCTCTTGTTGGTGTAGACGTTGGGCAACCGCAGCCTGATGCTGCCCCAGCTGACCGACAATAAGACTAGCGATTGTAACCAACACCCCGAGTGCTATTAAGCTCTCAAGGAGAATGTAAGCTTGTAATTGTTTTTTTATATTTACCACTCCCTATATACAGTTGATAGGTCACCTGCTGCTGTTTTGTTTGAAAAACTATTTTCGCTAGAGACGAGTTTCCACCCGCTGTCGAAAATTCAATTTGCCGCTCCGTGACCAAGGTCACTTCCTCAGGTAACGATAAGGTTTGATAGCCATTGGTGATTTGTCGACCACTTAAGTTTAACTGAACCGTAGCTTGCTGACTCAGGCTCAGCTGTTGGCTATCCTGATAAAGATGCTCAAAATGCATAAAAAATAATTTTGTCTGCACTGCTTGAAAGGTCTGATTGACCGCGCCTGATAGGCTAAGCACCAATAAACTAATCATAAACAGGACCAGTAAACTTTCAAGAAGAGTAAATCCTTTAGTTCGGCACGTTTTGAGCCACTTGATGTTCTGACACATATTTAACATAGTTGTCCGCCTGATCCTGAGTGATAAATTCTTCTGCGACTAAAGCTGATAAGCTAGCCTTATTAGCAGAGCCCATTTCATACATTTCAGCCTGACTTTCAACAACCTTAACGAGCGCACGTCCCCCAGATGCTTCGATTTTTTCTTTTTGCTTGCTGAGGTTAGGCACAAAAAGAAGCAGTAATACGCTCACAATAAGCAAAACAATAAGCATTTCAACTAATGTAAATCCTTTAACGGATTTTTTATGAATGGTTTTCAATAATTTTTTCATGGTATATTCTCCTTAAAAATTTGGCATATTTTGATAAATCGGTAAGAGCATGGCCGCATAAATCATGACAATCATTAGGGCAACAAATAGAAAGACCAGAGGTTGAATCAGCTGACTAGCTTGATTGAGTTTGTGAAAAAAAGTCTTCCAAGTTTCCTTAGCATAAAGTTCAAGTTCTTGACCCAAGCGCGATTTTACCTCACCGTAGGCTATCATCAAGCTCAATTCTCGCTTAAAAAAGGGATAGCTTAAAACCTTGTCATGAAAGGCTTGTCCAGCTAATAAAGCCCGCTGCATATCCAGACCAATCTCTTGAAAAAGCTGAGATTTTTGATCTTGCATGATCTGAACCACCTGCGCCAAATCCAATCCTTGTCCGATAAGGTTCCCCCATTCCCTGGCGTAGTAGGCGGTCAGGTAAAGGCTGATAAACTGCCCCAGATAGGGTATCTTACATAACTTGCTGTAGAGACTTATTTTGTCTATTTTTTTGGCAAAATAGCTGAGCAGTAGCCCGCTAAACGCCAGCCCTGCCATTATCCCTAGAAAAATAAGAGGAAAATGGTTGATCAGTGTTGTCGCTAGGTTTTCTCCCTCCAGCTGTGGCAAGAGGTAGTTCTTTAAGCCCAACATGATAAGGACGAGAAAAGCCAGGAGCATGAGTGGGTAAGTCGCTACTTCGATGAGTTTTTTACGAACGATGAGCACTTGCTCCAGATAATCTTCCAATCCTGCTAGACTCTTTTGTGTGTTGCCGTGGACATCGGCTAAGGCCAGCTGGGTCACCAGACCATCTGAAAATCCCAAATCAGCCAGCAACTGGGCCATTGATTTTCCTTCCAGTAGCGATTGCCGCATCTGGTCAGTATACACCGACGTTAGTAACCTGCTCCGTTCTAAAAAATTAACCATCTCGGTCAAGGTAAACCCGCTAGATAAGAGGTTGTGAAAGAGCTGAATCAACTTTTTTTGCTGTCTAAGTGATAATTTTTTCGACCCGTCCTTGTTGCTCAGTGAGATATCCTTGGTTAACCAAGTCATCAATTTTCTGGTTCCAACGACTTGGGTCGTGGTTGGCAATGTTTTCTGTTGCAATGTCAATTAAACCTCCTTTCCCGATTAGGCGTTGGTAGCAAACCCCAGCCAAGCAATTGTTCATTTCCTGGGGACTAACCCCCAGCTCCAACAGGCGTTCATAGACACCTGAGAGACTCTTAGCGTGAACAGTTGATAAAACAACAGCGCCTGTTAGACTAGCCCTCACCACTGCTCGAGCGGTCTCTGTGTCCCTGATTTCACCGATAATGAGCACATCTGGACGGTGGCGTAGTGACAATTTTATCAAATTATCATAGGTCATCCCAATGCTCTCATTAAGTTGCAGCTGTAAAAAACGGTCTTCCTTAATTTCGACAGGGTCTTCAATAGAAATAACCTGTTGCCCTGCGAACTTTTCACTGACGAGCTGATGCATGAGCGTTGTTTTTCCAGAACCAACCGGTCCTGCAAAGAGGTAGAGCCCTCGACGACCGACAACAGACTTAACCTGTTCCAGACCATCAAACCAATAAGCTAACTCTTGTTTACCATCAAAGAGCAGGCGGATAACTAGGCTTTCTAGACCTCTATAATCACCAACACTTGACAATCGTAGAGAAACTACTTTGCCCTCTCCAATATCATAATCACAAGAACCAAGTTGACTTCGACGTTTCTCTCCGACATTCATCCCAGCGACGAATTTAAAGTGGCTAATGACACTCGCCATCAGAGCTGCTTTTTCTTGTCCAAAAAACTGTCGCTCATCTCCGATCCTCATAAAAATATCGTAATCATCTTGTCTCGGAATCAGGTAAATATCCTGTGCTTGCCGTTCTCTCCCCTCTTCAATGAGGCGTTTTGCTATATCCTGTACCATAAGGCCTCCTGACTAGTTATTCGTAAGCAAGCAAAAAAAGATTGGCCTTAACCAATCTTTTTTAATTGACATGCTGATAGAGGGCGTACGGGATCGTTTCGGCGTTCAAATTGCTGTTGATGCTCGTCTTCTGGTAGCTCTTCCCAGTTTTTTAAGAGGGCTAGGGAGTGATATTCTTGTAATGATTCTTCACAATCATCACACCACGTTTGATGCTTGGTATCCCAAAAAGCCGCCAAAAGACTTGCTCGACTCTTATAAAATGGGTGACTGACCCGCAGATGGGTCCATTGCTTTTTAAAAGCACTCATGGCCTCATCAAAGGTATCATAATGCTGAACCTTGATAATATCATCTTTCCAATCATCTAAAAACCACCAGGGTTCAAATGCCCCATAAAGCTCTACAACTTGATACATACTCTTCCTCTTTTCGATTCTATTATAGCGAAATATGGCCAATAAGAAAAAGAATATGCTCATTTGTGAAATATTTTTAGTCCAGTCACCAGCAAATTTTCCTAGTCTCCGTAGGACAAATCGCTCAACAACTCCTCAACTGCCAAATCATCAGGAATCAACCTAAGGTAAGTCTGCAAGATTGTTTTAGCTTTTTCCAAGTCTCCTAGACGACGTAAAAGATAAGCATAAGCCAAGAGAAAATCTGGATTATCAGAAAGATCAGCAAAAGTCTGGTCATAAAGCACCAAAGCCTCATCTTCTCGATCTAAAGCCACATAGGCTTGTGCTAACTGCCATAAGGTCAATGGGTGGTCACTTATCTCTAAGCCTAAGCCAATAACCTCTTCATGCCTTTCCTGCTCCAAATAAAGATTTGATAAGCGGAGTTTTGCCTCCTCATTGTCCTCATCAAGAGCCAGCACCTCTTTGAGGTAAGTTTCAGACTGCACCGCGTCTGCTAACTCATAAGACAATTGCGATGCTAAAAGTAAAAGCTGTGTGTCAAAAGCGTTTTTACGCAGGGCTTGTTGCACCAGTCTAAGCGCCTCAGAAAATTGATCTTCTGCTTCTAAAGAGAGTGCATAGGGGTATTCGTAGCCTTCTATCTCTGGGCTAAGGGTTTCTAATTGCTTGAATAAAAGACAGGCTCTTTGCGTGTGATTAGTCTCGTAATAAAGCGTTGCCAGCTCAAGATTGGTCTGCCCATCGTATTCAATCTCCAAAGCCTTTTCCAAAAACTCAATCGCCGCCTCAAACTGTCCCAAACTGGCATAGGAACGACCGATTCGTTCATAAGTCGAAATCCCTGTCTGTTCTAACAAGAGGCGATTATCAAGTTTAGCGTAATGGGAAATCGCAGAGCTGTAATCTTCAAGTGCAAATTCTAGCTCTGCCAAGCCAAAAATCACCAAGGGCTCATCAGTTAATTGACTAGCCAAGACAAGCTTGTCCCTTGCCACATCCGTTAGCCCTTCGCTGTCATAGAGGTCTGCCAGAACTAGCAAAGCACTGATATAGTCGTCACTATCTTCCTCTATACGAGTGAGGTAGTCAAAGGCCAGAACTTTATCCCCATCTTCGTAGGCAATCTGGGCTAGGCTCAAGTTAACATGTGGGTATTGTTCTGATAACTGCTCATAAACCTGTCTGGCCTGTGGATAAAACCCTATCGCTTCTAGATACTCACCCAACTCTAGCAGCACATCGTCACTGTCATCTGCCAAGGCACGTTGAAAATACTTATCTGCTTTACGCAAGTCCTGCTGATCTAGACAGGCAATCATTTTTTCACTATTGGTCATCTGTTACCTCTTCCTGATAAAGCCCACTAACAATCTTGTACCAGTTGAACACCTCAGTGAGTATTACCTTAACGGAAGCATAGAGCGGAATCCCAAGCAACACACCCCAAAGACCAAACATAGACCCTGCTGTTAACAACACGAAAAGAATGGTGATCGGATGGATGCTCAGCTTATTCCCCAAGACCAAAGGTGTCACAAAGCGCCCCTCAATGGTTTGCTCAATCACAAAAACCAGAAGCACTTTTATCAGCATAAAGGGGCCTTCAACCAAACCAAGAATCACAACAGGAACCATGGCTAGGAAACTCCCTAGATAAGGAATCATATTAAGTATGCCAGCTAGAATCCCAAAGGTGATGGCATAAGGTAACCCGATAAGGCTAAACATGACTGAAAACATCAGACCAACAACGATGGCAACCGTTACTTGCCCTTGTACATAACCCGCCAACTGTTTGTTAATATCCGACAGAACACGGCGAGCTGGTTGCCGCATCTTTGTCGGTAAAAAAGCGGCAATCTTGTCTTTTAGTTGCTTGCCATCACGCAAGAGGTAAAAAATGATAAATGGTGCAATGAGGACAGCAACCGTTACTTTAGCAATTGCAGAAGCAAAATTGCTGGCCCAGTCGACAGCATTCTTTGAGAAGGTCTGGACATACTCAATAGCTTTTTGACCGACGGTGTCAACGATATCTGCTAGTTGAGGTCGTAAGGCTTCAAAACGATTGTCTTGTAACAGACTGGTCACCTGACTCTCAACGGTTTCAATATAGCTCGGTAAATTACTGAAAAAAGCGCCCAACTGTGTCTGGATCATCGGAATGATACTAGCAATACCTAAAATCATTAAGATAATCACACCGATAAAGGTGATGGTAATTGCCCAAACTTTCGATAGTCCCTGCTTTTCTAACCACAAGACAATCGGATCCAGCAAATAGTAAATCAGAGCAGAAATCACCAGCGGCAACATGACAATGGTCAAAAAGCCAATAACCGGCTCAAATAAAAAACTAATTTTGGTGAAAACCAATAAATTCAGAAAAAACAAGAGGCTGACTAAAAGAATGGTCACACTCTTACGGTTCAAAAACCACTTGAAAAACCAACTGAGGGTAAACGATTGTTTATCAGACTTCATCATAACTCCTTTCTCTATCTTGGCTCATTATCACCATAAAAAGTGACTTCTTTGCCAACTAACTGTTCGTTGTCATAAGTCAACTTGGCTGAAAAGAAGGGGCGATTGTCGATAATCCATTGGAACATCTCATAGTCTCCTTCCCAAGTTGGTTTGGTTAGCACCTGGTCGTAGGGGACCCATTCTAAGGTGCCTTCAACACAGTCCTCAACCAATTCGCCATCAACAGCTGTAACCCTAAATACATAAGTATACCAGTCGTGACCTGGTGTGAACTCTGGAAATGTGATTAGACCAGCCAGCTTCATCTCTTTGACAACCAAACCAGTTTCTTCATAGATTTCACGAATGGCACAATCTTCTGGACTTTCCCCTTTTTCTAACTTACCTCCAACACTAATCCATTTGCCCTCGTGAACATCATTGGGCTTTTTATTGCGGTGCATGAGTAAGAGTTCTTTGCCGTTGTCAATATAACAAATAGTTGCTAATTTTACCATAACAGCTCTCTTTCATCTTAGTTTCTCTTTATTATAGCATGTTCTGATGGAATTAGCTGAATTTTACCGTTCTGTTGTTCTCGACTGATAGATATGATATAATTTTACTATGAGAAAACACTTACAAACTATTTGGTCCAATCAATCATATCAGGAAGAAGAGCAATTCGTTTACTATTGTTCCTTTGATGAACAAAACGGTCGATTTGGAGAGTTAAAACCTTTGATTAGAACGCAACTGAAGGCAGTTATCCCTGAAGGAGATGGAAAATTTCTAGCCCTGACCCACCTTGACGGGCAAGACCAGCTTGTTTTTTTACCAAAAGATGAGCAGCTCCTCTCAGAACTTCAACCTACTAATCAAGCTGATCAGCTCTGCTATGATGCCGATAGGCATATTGCCTACACTCTAACTGACAAAGGCAAACTTTTATCAGCTTATGCCATCACGACTGAAAAAGAGCTGAAACCCTTGGGTAGCTTACCTCTAGATGATGTTGACCCAACCTTTATCACCCTCACACCAGATAAACTTCTGGCCATTGGTGACAAACATCGCCAGAGATTACTCATCTATGAGGTAGCAAACGATAGACTGAGTTTCGTTAATCAATTCAGCAGTCCTGACGAGCGCATCCCTTATCAACTGATTTTTCACCAAGCGACCAAAGTCTGCTATTTGATCAGTGAACACCAGATCATCCATACATTATTTTATGATGGTTACGGTGCTTTTGAGTACCACACTAGCCAAACTGATTCATCAATCCATTCGACTTCTCTCCTCGCCCCATCTGTCGGAGCAACTGCTGCCCATCTCTATCACACTCGTCCAACTTGTCCTTACTTGAGTGTTTTCGAGATTCTAGGTGACGGGTCCTTACAAAAACTCGCTCCCATCTCTATTAACCAAGAAGCGCTGAGTTTAACGGTGACACCAGCTTGTTCATTCCTTATTTTGATTGATCAAAACGGTACTCAAGCAACTAGCTTTGCGATTAACTCAGAAACAGGACAGCTCAGACATTGCGATCAGATTCATATTCCCAAACAAGCGACTTGCTTTATGCTAGAATTTATGGTGTAATAAAAACAACAAAAAGAAAGAGGACAACAATGAACACAACTGAATTGCTCGAAAAAATCAAAGAGCTCATCGCTAAAGGCGACATCAATGCTGCAAAAGAATTTATCAATGAAAACAAAGATAGCCTCGGTGACTATCTCGAGCAAGCAAAAGGTTTGCTTGACGGTCTGGATTTGAGTAAAGGTCTTGATGGTGTACTTGATAAGGCCAAAGACCTGGGACTTGATACAGATAAAGGTGCGGGTCTCATTGATAAAGCCAAAGGTTTGTTTAGCAAATAAACAGGTTAATACCAAAGCTCCTCTTCTTAAGTAAGGGGAGCTTTTGTCTATAAACAGTCCTAATGCACCCATATTAGTAAAATTTGTAAGAAAGACGTGCTTTATTTTTGCTTTTTTATAAAATCGTGCTATAATAGACTTATAAACTTTGACCAATACTGACCTTTATCGAATTGGTCAATTGATTAGGAGGTTTTTATGTTGTGTCACAATTGTAAATTAAACGACGCGACCATTCATCTCTATACCAACATGAATGGCAAGCAGGGGCAGATTGATCTCTGCCAAAACTGCTATAAAATTATCAAGTCTGAACCTAAACAAGGTGATGATCGCCCTCGGAACTTAGCGCAGGGTCTTGATCCCTTCTTTGATGACTTCTTCTCTGATTTGAACAACTTCCGCGCCTTTAGTGGCAATCTTCCCAATACGCCACCAACCCAATCTGGAGGGCGTGGCGGCAATAACGGTAACAATCGCCGACCAAATCACCCTGGTCAGTCTCCACAACAGGAGCAAGCCAAAGGTTTATTGGAAGAATTTGGCACCAATATCACTGATATTGCTCGACGAGGTGGGATTGACCCTGTGATTGGGCGTGACGAGGAAATCATCCGTGTGATTGAGATTCTCAATCGTCGTACCAAGAACAATCCTGTTCTCATCGGTGAGCCTGGGGTCGGAAAAACCGCTGTGGTTGAAGGACTAGCTCAGAAAATCATCGATGGTTCTGTTCCCCAAAAACTTCAAGGCAAACAAGTCATCCGACTTGATGTCGTCAGCTTGGTGCAAGGGACAGGTATCCGTGGGCAATTTGAAGAACGCATGCAAAAACTCATGGACGAACTCCGCAACCGTGATGATGTGATTCTCTTCATCGACGAAATCCATGAAATTGTTGGTGCTGGTGCTGCTGGCGATGGCAACATGGATGCTGGTAATATTTTGAAACCAGCTCTGGCACGCGGTGAGCTCCAGCTGGTCGGTGCAACAACGCTCAATGAATACCGCGTGATTGAAAAAGATGCTGCCCTAGAGCGCCGGATGCAGCCGGTTAAGGTCGATGAGCCAAGCGTTGAGGAAACCTTAATTATCCTCAAGGGCATTCAGAAAAAATACGAAGACTATCACCATGTCCGCTACACAGATGAGGCCATTGAAGCAGCGGCTGTCCTGTCTAATCGTTACATTCAAGACCGCTTCTTACCTGACAAGGCTATTGACCTTTTAGATGAGGCAGGTTCTAAGCTCAACTTGACCCTCAAATTTATCGATCCTAAAGACATTGATAAGCGCCTGATTGAGGCTGAAAACCTCAAGGCTCAGGCGACGAGGGATGAGGACTATGAACGTGCGGCTTACTTCCGTGACCAGATTGCCAAGTATAAAGAACTTCAGCAACAAAAACTGGATGAACAAGACACGCCAATCATTACTGAAAAAGTCATCGAAAGCATCATCGAGCAAAAAACCAATATTCCTGTTGGTGACCTCAAGGAAAAAGAGCAAACCCAACTGGTTAATCTCGCTAGCGACCTCAAAAGTGTGGTCATCGGTCAGGACGATGCTGTGGATAAGATTGCCAAGGCTATCCGTCGGAATCGCGTTGGTCTGGGCTCCCCAAACCGTCCCATCGGCTCCTTCCTCTTTGTCGGACCTACCGGTGTCGGCAAGACCGAGCTGTCCAAACAACTAGCTATCGAACTCTTTGGCTCAGCTGATAGCATGATTCGCTTTGACATGAGTGAGTATATGGAAAAACACGCAGTCGCCAAGCTCGTCGGAGCCCCTCCAGGCTATGTCGGCTATGAGGAGGCTGGGCAACTGACGGAAAAAGTCCGTCGCAACCCCTACTCTCTCATTCTCCTTGATGAGGTCGAAAAGGCTCATCCAGACGTCATGCACATGTTCTTACAGGTATTAGACGATGGACGTTTAACCGATGGGCAAGGACGGACCGTTAGTTTCAAGGATACCATCATCATCATGACCTCAAACGCTGGCACAGGTAAAGTTGAGGCTTCTGTTGGTTTTGGTGCTGCGCGCGAAGGGCGGAGCCAATCTGTCCTTGGTCAGTTGGGGAACTTTTTCAGTCCAGAATTCATGAACCGATTTGACGGTATCATCGAATTCCAGTCCCTTAGCAAGGACAATCTCCTCAGAATCGTTGACCTGATGTTGGCAACCGTTAAGGAATGCTTAGCACGGAATGACATTCAGCTAGATATCACTGACAAGGTCAAGGAAAAACTAGTCGATTTAGGCTACGATCCAAAGATGGGCGCTCGGCCATTACGCCGAACCATCCAAGACCATATCGAGGATGCCATCACTGACTTTTATCTAGAGCACCCAACTGAGAAACACCTCAAGGCAGTGCTCAACAGTAAAGGGGATATCACTATAAAAGCGGTGAAGGCCGTTGCTGAACCGACAACAGAAACTGCTGAATAAGATAAGAACCGCCAAACGTTAAAGTCTGGTGGTTTTTGAACTTGAGTAAAGCAATTCTGCTTAAATCGTGTTATAATGGCTATAAAAACAGGAGAACATCAGATGACAAACATCCCAACTTTTGGCGATAAGGTGGCTAGTGCCACATACCAAAATCGCTACGGTGTCTATGCGATTATCCCAAATGAGGAAAAGACCCATCTCATCCTCGTTCAGGCACCTAACGGGGCTTGGTTTCTGCCTGGTGGCGAGATTGAAGCGGGAGAAAACCATCAGATGGCTCTAGAGCGTGAATTGCTTGAAGAACTTGGGTTCTCAGCTCGTCTAGGGCAAGACCTTGGTCAGGCAGATGAGTACTTCTACTCTCGACACAGAGACACTCACTACTATCATCCCGCCTATCTCTATGCAGTAGAGTCTTTTTCAGAGGTCAGCAAACCCTTGGAAGACTTTAATACGCTAGCTTGGTTTCCAATTGAGGAGGCCAAAACCAAGCTCAAGCGAGGTAGCCATCGCTGGGGTATTGAGCAGTGGCAAAAAAATAATTAAATTTAAGGCATTTTTGTCCTTTTTAAGACCTTTCGTGATATAATAAAAAAGGAATCCTAAATGAAAAGAGGATATGCCCATGCGGCTGATTAATGTGACCGGTAGCCATCCTGAATTGGTCAAGAATCAACTCAAATATACCGATGCCTTTTTGGTAGAGGTTTATTCGGCAGGCAACACCGATGTGGTTTTCTCAGAAGCACCAACACACTACGAGCTTCTCATCACCAACAAATATCGTGCCATCAAGTCAGCCGAGTTAGATAAAATTCGAGAATTTTTCTTTAAGCGTAAAATCCACCCTAACAAAGCGATGATGGAGTTAGTCAAAACTGTTCACATGGATAAACTCATTGAAATTTCTATTCCTATTCGCCAAGTCTGAGGTTCTTCCTCAGCCTTCTTACTATTTATGAAGGAGAAATTATGACCATCAAACTCGTTGCAGTCGACATTGACGGCACCTTACTGACCAGCAACCGCACCGTTACCCCTCAAGTCTACCAGGCAGTGCAAGAAGCCAAAGCGGCCGGTGTCAAGATTGTGATTACAACTGGGCGCCCAATTGCTGGGGTGACAGAACTGCTGTCCGATCTCAACCTACAAGACGAGGGGGACTATGTTATTACCTTTAACGGCGGTCTAGTACAAGACACCTCTTCTGGTCAGGAATTGGTCAAGGAGACCGTCAGCTACGACGATTACTTGGATATTGAATTGCTGGCGCGTAAACTAGGTGTTCACATGCATGCCATCACTAAGGATGGTATCTATACTGCCAATCGTAACATCGGCAAATACACTGTCCACGAGGCTCAGCTAGTTTCCATGCCTGTTTTTTATCGCACACCAGAAGAAATGGCAGACAAAGAAATCGTTAAAATCATGTTCATCGATGAGCCAGAAATCTTAGATGAGGCCATTGCGAGAATCCCAGCTGACTATCATGACCGTTTCGGCCTTGTCAAATCTCAACCCTTTTACCTAGAAATTGTCAATAAAGCAGGCAGCAAGGGCAATGCCATCAAGCATCTAGCAAACAAGCTAGGCATTGACATGAGCCAGACGATGGCTATCGGTGACGAAGAAAATGACCGATCCATGCTGGAAGTGGTTGCTGTCCCTGTTGTCATGGCAAACGGTAATCCTGAACTCAAAAAAATTGCTAAGCACATCACCCTCTCCAACGATGAGAGTGGCGTCGCTCATGCGATCAAAACTTGGGTGTTAGGGTGTTAGGTAAAGAATAACTGATATCAGAAAACTCTGGACGACATGCCCAGAGTTTTTCAGATTATTTCACTGCTTCAAGAAGCGCCAAGAAGCTAGCTGGTTCAAGCGATGCACCACCAACAAGGGCACCGTCGACATCTGGACAAGCCATGTACTCTGCGATGTTAGCTGGGTTAACAGAACCACCGTATTGCACACGAACTTTGTCAGCAACTTCTTGACCGAAGTCACGAGCAACCACATCACGAACGGCTTTACACATGTTTTGCGCATCATCTTTGGTTGCTGATTTACCTGTACCGATTGCCCAGATTGGCTCGTAGGCAATAACGAGTGAAGCTACTTGTTCAGCTGACAAGCCTTTGAGCGCTGCTGATACTTGAGCACCGACAAAGTCAACTGCCTGACCTGATTCATAAGTCTCAAGGCTCTCACCACAGCAGATGATTGGGGTCATATCATTACGGAAAATAGCATGCGCTTTTTTGTTGATGTCCTCATCTGTCTCATGGAAGTAATCACGACGCTCAGAGTGACCAATAATGACATACTCAACACCGAGAGCAGCGATAGTTTTCGGGCTATTTTCACCAGTAAAGGCACCAGCATCCTCAAAATGACAGTTTTGCGCAGCAACTTGCAACTGAGAGTTAGCTTTGCTTAAGCCTTTTTTCATCCCTTCAAGGAAAATAGCTGGCGCACCGATAACAGCATCAACCAGGTTGTTTGATGGGATAGCCAACTCAACTTGTGAGATAAATTCGCGCGCTTCTGCAGGCACCTTGTTCATCTTCCAGTTTCCGGCGATAATGGGTTTACGTGACATGTCACATACCTCTTTCTTATTTTTCTTTATTCCATGAGATGTTCTAATCATTTTTCACAGAATATTACCCTTCTATTTTACCATATTTCTCTCAAGCAAGAAAGTTTTTTGTGAGGTAATAGACAAGAAAAAGACCCATTTGGGTCTTTTTCAAGGTCTGACTTAATTTATTCGCAAATCGATTAGGCTTCGATTGAAGAAACGATACCTGAACCAACAGTACGGCCACCCTCACGGATAGAGAATGTAGTACCTTGCTCAACGGCGATTGGGTGGATCAACTCAACGTCGATTGTCACGTTATCACCAGGCATTACCATTTCAGTACCAGCAGGCAATTCGATTGAACCTGTCACGTCAGTTGTACGGAAGTAGAACTGTGGACGGTAGTTGTTGAAGAATGGTGTATGACGACCACCTTCTTCTTTAGTAAGGATATAAACCTCACCTTTGAATTTAGTGTGTGGCTTGATTGATCCTGGTTTAGCGATAACTTGTCCACGCTCGATTTCATCACGTTGTACACCACGAAGAAGGATACCAACGTTATCACCAGCAAGACCTTCGTCAAGTTGCTTACGGAACATTTCAACACCTGTTACGATAGCTTTACGAGTTTCTTCAGTGATACCAACGATTTCGATTTCGTCGTTGACACGAACAGTACCACGGTCGATACGACCTGAAGCTACTGTACCACGACCAGTGATTGAGAACACGTCCTCAACTGGCAACAAGAGTGGCTTGTCAGTGTCACGCTCTGGTTCTGGAATGTAGCTGTCAACTGTAGCCATCAATTCCATAACGATGTCTTCGTACTTCTCATCACCTTCAAGGGCTTTAAGAGCTGAACCTTGGATAACTGGAAGATCATCACCTGGGAAGTCGTATTCTGAAAGAAGGTCACGGATTTCCATTTCAACCAACTCAAGAAGCTCTTCGTCATCAACAAGGTCAATCTTGTTCATGAAAACGATAAGGTGTTTAACACCTACCTGACGAGAAAGCAAGATGTGCTCACGAGTTTGTGGCATAGGACCATCAGTAGAAGCTACTACGAGGATCGCACCATCCATCTGAGCAGCACCAGTGATCATGTTTTTAACGTAGTCCGCGTGTCCTGGAGCGTCGATGTGAGCGTAGTGGCGTGATTCAGTTTCGTACTCAACGTGTGCAGTGTTGATAGTGATACCGCGCTCGCGCTCTTCTGGAGCAGCATCGATAGACGCATAGTCTTTTGGTTGGTTAACTGATGACGGCAAGCGACGTGCCAATACAGTTGTGATAGCTGCAGTCAAAGTAGTTTTACCGTGGTCAACGTGTCCGATAGTACCGACGTTAACGTGGGGTTTGCTACGATCGTATTTTTCTTTTGCCATTGTAGGAAAAGCCTCCATATAAAATATATTTTATAGATAGACCGTAGGCAATACAGTCTAACCTTACTTTACTATTCTACCAGATTAGCTAGAAATTGCAAGTGTTTTGTGTTCTTTTCCGAAATTATTCTACATCAAGCGTATGGTAAGGTTGAATTTGAACATGGTGACCGATGTTTGAGCCAAAAATCCAGTCAGCTTTCTCAAGGGAGGAAAAGTTTTCTGCTCGACCAGTTAGGATGACACCTGCAAATTTAGCTGTTTGAGCATCTGGATTTGCCTTGAGGTAAGTCTCTACGTCTTTCGATGTACTCATCTGCTCACCGTCAGGTCCGCCATAGGTTGACCCTAGCCAACCTTTATTGAGAACTTGGTTAAGATAGGCGACAAAGAAACTATAACTGTTGGCAAAGCCTTCTCGAGCTGAAGTGGTTTTTTGACCGACACGGTCCTTGTAGTAGGTCTCAATCTCTTCTGCCGTCATGCCTTTAGTATTCTTCTCATCCTCTTGTTGCTGTTGATAAGAGCTAGGCGTATCGGGGTCGCCTTCAAACCCAAACAAATCACGGTTTAGTCCTGCGGTATTATTATTAGACTGGGTGCCGATCCAATACCAGTTGATTTTGAGGTTATTAGGAACCAGCTCTGCTATTTCCTCAAAAGTATAAGGCTTATCAAAGGTGACCGCCATCTCAACAGCCTGACCGCTCATCTGAGGAAGCAAACTGATGTCCTGAGTCAGTTGGTGATAGCTTTCTCCCTTATACTGGTAAGCAGTGTTAAAGAAATGAGGCATCTTGTAACCTCCGCCATAAGTGTAGGTGGCAGTGCCTTTTTTATCTGAATAGCCACCAGACGATTGCCCCCCCCCCCCGAACAAGGGTCTAAGGCTGTAAGGAAGTTCCAAGGTCTCATAGGGCACTTCTATCCCTGCAATATCCTTAGTCTGGTCGACATGAAAGGTCCCTGTGTACTGGGAGGTTGGGTTAAAATAAGCGGTTTTATAGTCAATGTTAGGCTGGCTGACTTCTGCCATGAACTGATAGTAGTCACGAACGTGCTGACCATTTCGAGCAGTTAATTCGCTAAGTCCAAAGTTAAGTGCTAGAAGGGCAGCGCTACTGCCTAGTGTCGCTAAAACTGCCGTTTTTAGCAGGTGTTTGCGTTTATTTTTCTTAGTATTAATTTCAAATGTTTTCATGATATTTCCTTTCGTTAATGGGGTAAGTTAAGGAGGCTACCATCAAGTCCTTGAGCTTCTAAGTGAACCCTTAGGGCCTTTCTGGCACGGTAAAGGGAAACCTTGACCTGTGCTTGACTGATACCCAGTAGATGAGCCGTTTCCTTGACGGACAAATCCTGAAAATAATAAGCATCAAGCACCAGTCCAAACTTCTCTGGTAGGCTAGATATGGCCTGATAAAGGTAATCATAGTCTTCTCCATCATAGACGGTCAGCTGGTCGGGCTTAAAAAACTCGGTCTGCAAGATCTCATGATAACGCTTATCTCTACGGTATTTATCGATATAGGTGCGAATAGCTGAGCGGTACAACCAAGCCCGTAGCTTGTCATAAGGCAGAACAATGTCCGTCTCAAGGATTTTAACCAAAACGTCTTGGGCAATGTCCTGACTGTCTGCCTGGCTGGCACCTGATTTTTGGAGATAAAAGCTAATTTCTTGTGCAATCACAAGAATAGCTTCTTCATAATCATCTAAGCGGATAGGCTCACCTCCTTCCTGATGGTTGAAAGTAGCTACATGATTTACCAGATTTATCTCTACTGATGCGAGCTCTAACATCAAGTAGCGCTAGGTTTTAATTTCTGGCAATCCTTCGATCCTTCGCTAGCTCCTCTTCACTAAGATAACAAATAAGAAGTTCTGTTGGTTACAAAAAAATTCGCCGTAGCGAATTTTACTGCTGATTTAACTCTCTTAGGATACTGGCTCGTTTTTCATTGGCATCGATATTGAGCACAATACCAATGGCAACAGAAATCGTTAACAAACTATTGCCTCCTTGCGAGAGAAAAGGGAAGGTCACTCCTGTTGATGGAATTAAGCCAGAGATACCGCCGACATTGACAAAGACCTGCACCAGCAACATCGCCCCGATACCCAAAGCCAGCATACTGTTAAAGTCATCTTTTGCTTTTAGACCAACATTGAGTATTCGTAAAATTAGGAAAAACACTAAAGCTAAAATCAGACCAGCACCGATTAAGCCAAATTCCTCAATGACGATGGAAAAGACAAAGTCGGTGTGCGCTTCAGGTAAGTAGCCATTTTTTTCAATAGAATTTCCTAAGCCACGACCAAACCAGCCACCATTAGACATGGCGTAGTAGGAATGCGCCATCTGCAAGCCTGAGTCTGTCAAATCTTTGAAAGGGTTGAAAAAGGCTGCAAATCGCTTGGCCACGTGACCAAATAGCGGGATTTTTGCGACCAGCTCCACCCCTATCAGCCCGATTAATCCTAAAAAGACCGTCGAGGCTGTTGCAATCAAGCCCAATAAACCTGTAAACCAGCGGTGAGCTATCCCACTGAGGACATACATGATAACTGACGTCAACACAATAATGGTCGCATTTCCAAGGTCTGGTTGGACAACAACCAAGGCAATCAATATCAACAGATAAGTCCGCCAGTCAAAAAAGTGCCTCGGTAAAATCGTATCACGAGTAAGAGCCCTGTAATCATAATTAGTAATTGATTTTTGTCGCTTGGCAAAAGCGAACGCCAGCAACCAGACCACGATAAGTTTGAGATATTCAGCAGCCTGAATACTTTTACCAGCAAATTGCAACCAGCCATTAGCACCATTAGTTTCTTCCCCTGAAAACAAAGTCAATACTAAAAGTACCAGTTCGACTAAAACAGCAAGAAAGAGAAGATGAGAATTTCTCAAAAATTTTAAGCGCAAGTGGTAAATAAACCAAATCGCAGCGAGACTAACCAGCCAAAAAATGGTCTGGTTCCGAACGAGTGCAAAGGGAGATGCCTCCCAATAGACCAAATCCGCACTGGTTGACGAGTAAACCACAATCAAACCAAGCACTGACAAAATCAGGTAAGGGACAAAAATAGAATAATTTAGTAAAAGTCTTTTTTTTATCTTCATTGCTTCATATCATTTCTTAGCATTGAGCCTGGGACAAGATGTCTAGGCTCTTTATTTTCTGTCATTAAGTAAAGTGAAGTGGAAAACTCTTGACTAATTTTGTAAGCTCTAGAGTTTTCCCTATCCATTCACGAGCACTTTAGCTTCCATAAACTTGGGTTGAGTAATTGACCCTGAAGGAGAGAAATCATGAGTTGCAAAACGACTTTCCCCACAACAGGCTAAAACTATCAGCTGAAAAATCCTGACAGCTGTAGCCAGCTTTGCTTGCTCAACCAGTTAGCTTAAGACTGTTTAAGCCGACAGAGTTAAATTAACACCTCATCGAAATCAGGTGACTTAGCGGTGTTTTTCTAGTCCTACCACCATTATAACAGCTTTTGTCTAAAAATGCCAAAAACAAAAAAACTAGGCGCAATCCACGCGCCTAGAAAAATGAAAGGAGCTTATTAGTTAATCCGTAGGAGACCTACACCACCTTCTTCACGACGGTAGAGAATATTGGTTCTCTTGTCTTCGGTATCAGTAAAGACAAAGAAGTCATGACCGAGCAAGTCCATTTGAAGGAGGGCTTCATCAATATCCATCTCATACGGTGTGAGGTTTTTGGTCCGAACCACGTTAATTGGCAACAAGTCATCATCGGCAGTCTCTTCGAATTCAGGTGCAAAGACTTGGGCTGTTGGTAATTTTTCACGGTGTTTGCGGGCAATTTTTGTCTTGTTTTTACGAATCTGACGTTCAATTTTATCCACAACAAGGTCAATAGAGCCGTACATATCCTGAGAGACATCTTCAGCACGAAGGGTCAGATTGCCGAGAGGAATGGTCACTTCCACTTTTGCTGTTTTTTCGCGGTAGACTTTGAGGTTAACACGAGCATCCAAGTCTTGATCTTCATGGAAATATTTCTCTATCTTGGCAACCTTGGTTTCAACATAATCACGCAAGGCTTCGGTGACTTCGATGTTTTCACCACGAATACTAAATTTAATCATATAGATTCCTCTTTTCTAAACGCTAGGCGTCTTTCTTTATTTTTATTATAGCACACGTCAAAAGAAAATGCAACCGTTTTCTACCTTGCTAGTGAAAAAGTTTTCACTTCTTCCACCCCATTTTCAAGTAAAAGCCTTGTAATGACTGCGATTGTAGCCCCAGTTGTGTAAATATCATCGACCAAAATAATTTTTTTAGACAGATTGCATCCAACCAACAACTCATATTTTGGCTGACTCTCCAAACGTTCCTTGCGGCTCTTGCTTGATTGTTTAAGACCTTCACCCTTTGCCAAGATGTTGTGATAACTTACCCCAGCCGCCTCAAGGAGACCCTCGACTTGATTGAAGCCCCGCTCTTCTCGCGTTTGGGGACTGACTGGAACAGGCACGACCTGATAATCACGGTAAGGTTTCAAGGCTTCTTTGACGTCTTTGGCAAATAGCTGAGCTAACACATAGTCACCAAAAAACTTATAGAGAGAAAAGTAACTCTTCATCGCCTCGTTGTAACGGTAAAGCGCAAAATGATTGATGTTAACCCCACGCTCTTGCCAATAAAGACAATCCGCACAGCTTCCGTTGGTCAGCTCCTTGTAACAAGTCGGACAATGGGATGCCCCGATACGGACAAACTGCTCCCTGCAAGACTGGCAAATCATCTGCCTGTCTTGGTAGAGGCACAGGATGGCCCAGAAAGTCGTTGACTGGTCTAGGTCTTGACGGCATAGCAAGCAAGTCATGCTAGTCCCCCTTTTTTATTCATCTCTTTTATTTCTGTTATCACGCGGTTGATGTGTACTGTTACCCCATCGTGGAAAAAGATTAACTCTCCAGTTGGACGCTCTTTACTGCGACCCACTCGACCTGAAATCTGAATTAAACTCGATGCCGTGTAAAGTTTATGATTACTCCAGAGGACAAAAACATCAACACACGGAAAGGTGACCCCCCTTTCTAAGATCGTTGTGGTAACCAAAATACGTAAGCGCCCTTGCCTAAAATCCTCCACCTGGTCGGCTCTTTCTTGTGTCTGACTGGAAACAAATCCAATCGTCTCTTCTGGGAAATACAATGACAGAAGCCGGTGAAATTCTTGCCCCAAGGCAATATGAGGAAAGAAAATCAAGAGCGGGTAGCCTATTTTTGCTTGTCTTGTTAAATAGTTAAGCAGTTTTTTAGGCAACCTGCCTTTGGTCATACTGTCCAGTAAACCTGCCAGCCAGACAGGCGTCGGAATAACCAAAGGATTCCCATGAAAACGCCTTGCTAAATGAACTTTTTTGAGCTGTTTAGCACGCACCTGCCTGTCTAACTGTTCAGTTGATGTTGCCGTCAGGTAAATTTTGCTGCCTGATGGTTTCAAGGCACGCTCGACCGCATGATAGAGGCTGGCATTATCCACAAAAGGGAAAGCATCAACCTCATCAATGATAACCAACTCAAAAGCTTGATAGAACTTGTACAGCTGATGGACTGTGGCAATGACTAAAGGCGCCCTAGTGTACGGATCACTATCCCCATGCAAGAGCACCGTGGAACAGGTAACATCTCTCTTCAATCGACTATATAATTCCTTACAGACATCAATCCTCGGACTGACAACCGCCACTGCCTGCCCTTGGGATAGGACTTGTTCCAAGACAGGATAAATCATTTCGGTCTTGCCAGCGCCTGTGACAGCATGGACGAGGATATTTTCTTTGGCTGCTTGAGCCTTTATCAACTGGTTAGACA
Source organism: Streptococcus sp. E29BA (assembly GCF_041807805.1). Lineage (NCBI taxonomy): Bacteria > Bacillati > Bacillota > Bacilli > Lactobacillales > Streptococcaceae > Streptococcus > Streptococcus sp. E29BA. Next base: position 32,388 of record NZ_JBGTZA010000012.1, on the reverse strand, counting down.
CTTCCTCCTGATAAGGAGTCAACGTCCCTGTCCAGTTTAGAACAGACCCTGTTGAAAAGTCTTGTTGTTTAAAGGTATAGAGGGGCTGAACACTGGTCACCCGACCCATGGTAATACAGTCCCTGCAGTAACGAGCTCCTGATGGGAGTTGATAGGCCATACTACCTAGACACCGAGCACATGATAATTGTTTCTTGTGCTCTTGTGTTGATGGCAAGTATGTCGCCAATTCACGTTCTTGTGGACTGAGTTGATGAAAGGTGAAGCACCGCCCTAGATAATCTTCTGGTATCGTCATATCTAGCTATTCGTAAAACCTTTGCCAAAACCATTAAAAATCGGTAAAATAAACCTATGAACTATAAGACCATCAAAACCGACGGTATCGTCGAGCAAGACATCAAAAAGTCTCGCTTCATCTGCCACCTCAAGCGAGTAGAAACAGAGGACGACGCCAGAGACTACATTGCTAGTATCAAAAAACAACACCACAAGGCCAACCATTCCTGCTCTGCTATGATTATTGGCAAAAAAAGTGAGATTAAACGTTCGAGTGATGACGGCGAACCCTCAGGAACGGCTGGTGTTCCCATGTTGACGGTGCTTGAGAAACAGGAGCTGACCAACGTGGTGGCAGTCGTGACCCGCTATTTTGGCGGGATTAAGCTGGGCGCTGGCGGACTTATTCGAGCTTACGCGGGAAGTGTGGCTGGCACCATAGCAGAGCTGGGTCGCGTTGAGGTCAAACGCTTGGAGGGACTAGCGATTACTCTGACTTATCCCCAGTACCAGACTTACGCCAATTTCTTAGCTAGTGAAGGTTTAGAGGAGATGGAGACTGATTTTCAAGCCGACATCACAACCAGGGTTTATCTGGATAAGGAAGCCATTCCTGATTTTGTTAACCGTCTGACAGACTATTATCAGGGCAAGGTGGTCGCGACGCCTTCTGGCAGTCAGATTATTGAAGTGAATCTGCATTAAGTTTAATATAGAAAATTCCACCTAAAAATTAGATGGAATTAACTTAATCTTTTTCTATGATACGTTTAAAATAAGTATTGACTCTTATTATTGATAGGCAACAACATTATAGGTTTCAATAACAATAGGACGATAGGTAGTAATGCTTCTAACAACTTGATTTCCTCTAGAAGTATCAACATAATCAATTCGGTATTCTCTCAATTGGACGTCCACCTCAATGGCCAATCGTGAGTTACGATTGGGGTTAGCTGGCGTATCAATACTTACCCCTCTTCCTAAAGAGCCTGATATGCCGTATGTGACGCCATTGTAATTGAACGAACTATTCACCGTAATTGTATTAGTCAATGTTAGGTTATAAGAACTAGCTTTACTCCAGTAAGGTGTCAATGGATTATAGCCAACAAATTTTCTTCCAATGGAAATATTCCGAACAAACCTCTCTCGTGGCTGAATTGGATTATAATATCTCAGTTCTCGTTGATATTGCAGTTGTTCAAAAGCTAGCTTATCTTGAGCAGAAACAAAAAAGTAAGTATCACCATTTCGGTCAGTTACTGAGAACGGACTGGTTAGCTGAATCACGGCAGGCGTTGCTTGCTCCTCTAGATTGCTGGCAAAAACAGTAGTTGTTCCCAATGTAAATGAAGCTAAGGCAATAGTGAATACTATGCTGAAAAATTTTTGAATAGTTGTCATCGTTTGTTCCTCCTTAGATACATTTGGTAAATAATTAAGAAAAAGATTAAGCTGACAAGTAAAGTATAGGCCGTACAAACAGCATAGGTTGCCCAAGGCTCATAGAGAATAAAACGACCGTCGACAAATAAGAAAGCAGCAAGTAATGACAGCAGTAATGTTAATAAACTAATAAAACTCTCTGTTCTCATAGATAAACACCTCCAAATCGAAACCGTTTCCCTTATTTTTATTGTAATCGTTTTCTTTGTTTGTGTCAACTATTGTCAACTATTGTCAACTATTGTCAACTATTGTCAACTATTGTCAACTATTGTCAACTATTTTGTCTGTTAAATTTTATTACCCATGTCTACATCTAATAATGTAAATCAATTATTCGATCAGTTAATAATATTAGATAAACTTCGCCAATTATCACAATTTTTGAACCTAGCCCATTGTTAAGGACAAGGACTATAATGAAAGCCTATCACCCTGATAAAAAACTGGTATTTTACTTCTGCTCTGCTATTTCTTATAATAAAGAAAAAAGTAATAGAGGTGTCTTATGGCAAAGATTTTCAACAACATCCGTGAGCTAGTTGGGCAAACCCCAATCGTGAAACTCAATCGTTTAGTCCCTGAAGGTGCAGCTGATGTCTATGTCAAGCTGGAGTACTTTAACCCTGGGTCATCTGTCAAAGACCGTATCGCCCTCAACATGATTGAGACTGCGGAGCGTGATGGATTGATTAAACCGGGTGACACCATCATTGAACCGACATCTGGAAACACAGGCATCGGTCTGGCTTGGGTTGGTGCTTCTAAGGGGTATAAGGTCGTGATTGTCATGCCTGAGACCATGAGCTTGGAGCGTCGGAAACTGATTCAGGCTTATGGGGCAGAGCTGGTCTTAATCCCAGGGGCAGAAGGCATGAGAGGAGCCATCGCTAAAGCTGAAGAACTGGCTAAAGAACGTCAAGGCTTTATCCCCATGCAGTTCCAAAATGCTGCTAATCCAGCTGTTCACGAAGCAACAACTGGTTCTGAAATCTTAGAAGCCTTTGGTGAAACCGGTCTTGACGCCTTTGTCTCTGGTGTCGGAACAGGAGGGACAGTGACCGGCGTTTCTAGGGTGCTCAAGGCTGCTAATCCTGACATCAAGATTTATGCCGTAGAGGCTGATGAATCAGCTATCTTATCAGGAGAAAAACCTGGTCCGCACAAAATTCAGGGCATCTCAGCTGGCTTTATTCCTGAGACGCTTGACACGACCAGCTACGATGGTATTGTCCGTGTGACTTCCGATGATGCCATTGCGACAACGCGTACTGTAGGTGGGTCAGAAGGCTTCCTGGTCGGTATCTCATCAGGCGCAGCCATTCACGCTGCCATCGAGGTCGCTAAAGAGCTGGGTGCTGGCAAAAAAGTTCTCGCCATCCTAGCAGATAACGGAGAACGCTACCTGTCCTTACCGGCATTTGATTTTGAAAATTAAATCGTGTATCATTTGGAGAAAGTCTGAATAAAGGCTTTCTCTCATTTTATATCTTTAGAAAGGACTGTCTCATGACGGCAAAACGCCTGACCTTAGCATCACTCTTTATGGGGCTAACCATCTTGCTCAGTGCTAGTTTCCTATCAATTCCTGTGCCTGGAGGACACTTTTATTTTAACGGCATCATTATTTTTTTAACAGCTTTACTTTTTAAGCCAAAAGAAGCAGTAATCATTGCTGGTTTTGGGTCTTTTTGGGTGATTTCTTTTTCTATCCAGGACCCATGTTTGTGACCCTGATCACCCACAGCCTGCGGGTATTGGCGATTGCCTTATTCGTTAAGGGGAGAGGACTTCCAGCCCCCAAACAGCTGGTTATCCCAGCCCTCTTGGCTAGGGCAATTATCGATAATATCGGCTATTTTCTCGGACGAGCCTTTGTCTACCGTACCATGGCATACGCCATCATCAAAATCCCTTTTGACCTGGTAGCAACAATCATGGCCATCAGTATTGTTTACTACGTCTATTATCACACTAGCTTTTTAAGGCTATTCAAACAGTTTCTTGGTATCAGAACCAAGAGTTAATCAAAAAGAGGCAAAGACATCATCTATCGTCTTGCCTCTTTTTGATGAACCGTTAAACTAAGCGATGAAAAAGCTACCAACCCAATACATTAAAAGTAAGATGCCAAGAGCGATACGGTAGTAGCCGAATACCTTGAAATCATGTGTTCTGACGTAAGCGGTCAAAAATCGAATGGCGACCATACTAACCCCAAAAGCCGTCAGCATAGCTGTTAATAAAATCCCTAGTTGTGAGAAAGTCAAGCCATTGCCTTCAAGGAAGAATTTTAGAATTTTTAAACCACTGTAACCAAACATGACAGGAATGCCGAGAAAGAAGGTAAACTCTGTGGCAACTGAGCGACTCGCCCCCACAAGCATCCCACCGATAATGGTGGCACCAGAGCGACTTGTTCCCGGAATCAAACTCAATACCTGAAAGCAGCCGATAAGAAAGGCTGTTTTATAAGACATCTTTGCCAAACTCGTTACTTGTGGCTGGGTGTTTAATGTTGCCTGACGATTTTCCAACCAAGTAAAGATGACACCATAAAGGATCAACATTAGTGCCACAGGTACAAAGTGGTAGAGGTGTTTTTCCAAAAAATCATCAAACGGTAAACCTAAGACCAAGGCAGGCAAGATAGCAATGACGACCTTGAGCCATAGTTGCCAAGTTAGGCGAATATCTTGGGCTGACTTCCCTTTTTGAAAGGGGTTGAGCCGTTCAAAATAGATAACCATGACCGCTAAGATGGCCCCTAGCTGAATCACGATATTAAACATGTTCATAAAGGCTTCGTTCTGTCCTTTGAATTGGACAAATTCCTGCACTAAAATCAGGTGACCTGTCGACGATACAGGCAGCCATTCGGTTACTCCTTCAACAAAACCAAATAAAATGGCTTTCAATAATTCAATAAACACAATCTGCTCCTTTTTATTTTTTCTTGGTTAGCTTGGCTTAGAAAGAGCCTCCGCCACCACCGCCACCGCCGCCTGAAAATCCACCGCTAATGCCGGAACTGCCTGAAGAGACACTGAAATGACTAGCAGTGGTCGCCAATTGGCTAGAGGTAACCATGTTTTGCTGGAGGCTATGATGGAGAAAGCCATAATGACCATGTGTCAAGGTCAAGCCAGTATCCTCCGGTAACTCAATTTGATGCAATCGTAAGTATTGTTCAACGCGCTTGGCTTCACCAAATAAAGTGGCATAAACCAGCAGGCGATTCCAAACCACAAGGCCTTCTAATTCAACGCGGTCAAAGGATTTAATATCCTTGAGCATTTGCCAGAAACCAAGCCAAGGCTCTACCTTGGTCTTTCCATCGGTTGTCAATACCCCTTTTTGTGCAAATGGCTGATGCATCTTCGTTCCCCAAATCAAGAGACCAATCGCCAGCCCAGCAATCAGCAAATAGCTAAGAACTGCAGGTCTGAACGCGTGCACAAGAAGTGCAAGAATGCTATAAATGGACAACAACAAGCTAACTGTCACTAGGCCCATTCCAGCACGATAAGTCCCTTTCTCTCTAGCATTCAAAGGACGATAGTTGTTCCCCGTGCCCAGCTCTTTCTCTAGTGCTGAAACACGTGAGCTGATAAGTTTCAGTCCACTGCGATAGCGACTCAAATGGCTCTGTGCCAAACCCTGTATTCGTTTCTCCAGTTGAGTGCCACGATAGTGTTTTTTTAGGGCTTCTTCTTCCTCATCATCGTAGGCATAGGCACTAAATAATGCTGTCACAGGGCAGGAGGTTTTCGTCCCAAAAGCCATATCAAGTAAGGCAAGTTCAAAATCTGCTAGACCCTCTAGGTGTACAATCGACAAACTAGCTTGCTCACCTGTTCCGTCAACACGAAGGTATCGGCGGTCAATCAAGTCCAGCAAACTGGCCTGAAGCATGTTTTCAAACCCTAATTCCCCTTTGTAACCTGGAGTAGTAGGGGCAGTATCCCTAAGTGACTGGTTAAAGATAGACTGCGCTACCAAGAGAGGGGGGAGGTCATCTGGCAGCTCGTAAACCCGATGTGGCAGGCGACCTTGCTGCCGAACCAGTCGGCGAAAGAAGACCAAGGTCACTAGCCCAAGAATCAAACCACCTCCCGCCAAAGCAACAAATAAAATCTCTAAGCGAAATGATAGGGATTTTTGCTTCCTTGCAATCTGAGTTTCAACCTCCTGATAAAGTGGCAGTCCTGCTTGCGTTAACTGAGCGGGTGCGTCTATAATTCCTTTGTCCCAGTAGGCATGCAGATGAAGCTCACCAGAAACATCTGTCGCTGTTATGTCATAAGCCTGATCAACTTGACGAATCTCGGCTCTCGGTCGAAAATAGCCTCGGTGGACAGCTAATTGACTCATCTGGCTACTTTTGGCAGTTTTGATGGTAAAACGAACCTGCTCTAACGGTACCTCCCAATCGCTAATTGGTACCCAGTTTAGACGCGCAATGTCAGGGTATAGGGTGAGAAAATTTTCTAGTCGCCAGTGAACAACCAACCGCACCTTATCACCACTCTCTCCGGCGTTATAAATTTTGAGTTTACGACCGTCCGACCAGTTTTCTTCTTCAATGGTCACGGGAACTAGGGTGTCATTTTTATAGGCCAGCACTTCTGGTGTTCCGACAATAGTTGCACCTTCAGGGAGTGCACCAGCTGTTCCAAGAGTAATGTATTGACCTCTGAAGGACGACTGGTAGTCAAAGGTGATGGTTTGAACCAAGTCAGCTGTATTATCTGCAAAAAAGGTGACTTCAGCCTCATAGGAGGGGATACGGTAGTCCACATCATCTGCCTCTACCCTAAACAGTATCAGCCAACCGAACAAGAGCATCAGACCTAACCATAACTGTTTCTTCATCATCATTCTCTCAATTCCTTATATTCTGTATTAAATCAGTGTTACGTTTATTATAACATATCTTCAGCTAATTTTTGCCAAAAAATCTATTGCTAAGCGAATTTTCACTTGAAATTTTGTGTTATAATAAAAGGACGATAACGCACGGAGGTTATATAGATGACAGACATTAAAAAAGTATTCAAAGATTTGTATCGCTACCAATGGGTCTATCTGCTGCGAGGACTTATCCTACAGATTTTAGTCGGTACAGTTGGAGGCTACCTCCTGTCGGAAGTCTTTTATCTCGTTCTACTTTTGGCAAGGGAAGACCAACTCACCCAGACGAATCTTCTCAGTTTGCTGAAAAGTCCTTGGGCTGTGCTTGGCTGTATCGGATACCTCTTGCTCTTATCTGCTCTTATTTATATTGAATATTCTCTTCTTGTGGACATCATCCGGCGGAAAGATCGTGCTATCAGCTGGTCTTTCAGGCGATTTATGAGACGTTGCCGCGATTTTTTGAAAACCATCTCTGGTTTCCAAATACTCTTTTTTCTAGGTTATATCATCTTAACTATGCCACTTGTCCAGTGGTTGCTTTCATCAACCTTACTAGATGGTGTCCGTATTCCTTACTTTATCACTGACGAATTGCTCAAACAGCCCAAAACCGCCCTGCCCCTCATCATCGGCGGAATTGGTCTTTATTACATCAATTTGAGACTAATTTACACCTTGCCGCTGACTATCGTCCGTTTCCAGACACGTTTCTGGGATAATCTGACGGCCAGTTGGCAGTTAACTAAGGGCAAAAGCTGGCAATTGCTTATAACACTCAGCCTCCTAGCCCTTCCATTAGCTTTTCTAGCCGCTCTTATTTTAACCTTGTTCTTTTTCTTTATCGAACTCACAGGAACAGGACTGCTATCTAAAAGCCTGCAATGGCTACTTGTCACCTTTATCTGGGGAGCTAGCTTGGCTTTGACCATGATGTCAAAACTCACCATTTTATCTTATTTACTCACCCAACTTGAAAAGCATCATCTGCATACATCTTACGAAGACCTGCCAAAAATCCCACGTCGCAGACGCTGGGTAGCCCTAACGCTAATTTTTCTCATCGGCCTCAGTCAATTTGTTGTTAACTATGACCGCCTGTCTTATAATCCCTACAACAAAGCGATAGAAACTATTGCTCACCGGGGCGATGTCAATAAAGGCGTTGAAAATTCTATTGAAGCCCTGGTCGGTGCGGCTGAAGCTCAAGTGGACTATGTGGAAATGGATATTATCCTAAGCAAGGATAAACAATTTATCGTCAGTCACGACAATGATTTACGCCGTCTAACCGGTCAGTCAATCAGTATTAGCGATAGCACAGCTAAAGAGTTGGTTGGTTTGCCAATTTCACAAGACGACTTTAAGAGCCAGTTAGTTGATTTTGACACCTATGTTGCTAAAGCCAAGGAGCTAAACACCAAACTGATGGTCGAGCTCAAACCCCATGGCAAAGAGCAAGCAGACTATGCCCAGCTCGTCGTTGAAACGTTTAAACGCCTCGGCATCACCAAAGACTATAAACTCATGTCTTTGGATTGGGACTTGATTCGCTCCATTGAAATCCTGGCGCCTGAGATTGAAACAGGCTACATCATTCCCTTGCAATTTGGTTACTTAGCTGGAGAGGGAGTTGATTTCCTCTTAATTGAAGATTTTTCCTACCGAGATAAACTAGTTTGGGAAGCCCGATGGCGACAGCAAGAACTCTACGTTTGGACCATCAATCGCGAAGCCCAGATGCAGCATTACCTCCAGACACCGATTGCTGGAATGATTACAGACCATCCTGAATTGGTCAATGATACCAAGAAAGATCTGGAAAAAAATAACCAATTTGTTGATCGCTTATTGCGACTCTTAAACTAAAGGCTTAACACGAGGAGAAGACTCAGTCAAGAACCTGCAGGTGCTTGATTGGTCTTCTTTTCTCATTGTTACCGTTCGGTGCAAGCAGAAGTCGTTGCTCTGTTGATGATATGAGGAGGCTAACACCTCCTAACACCAGCAAATCTCATGAATACCGCCTGAGACAAGTTCAAAATTGACAGACCATTTTGTTTCTCTAGTTACTGAAACCACCGTGTCTTGAAGACCAATGCAAAAGGCCAGGAACAGTTGTCCTAGCCTCATTTTCTACGGATAAACAGCGTTACTGCCTCGTTCATCTAGTCGTCTAAAGTAATAAACGACACTACCGCTCGCCTTATAACGCTCAAAACCTGCTTGTGCCAACTCTTCTTTTAGCGCTGCTTCTCTTTTCTTATCAATCTTGACCAACAGCTTACCCGTGAAATGGTAAGAGACTGCTGTTTTTGGCCAATAATCATCAGCTAAGACCTCGATTTTGACGTCTTTTAACTGGGTGTTTGACTGACCAAACGTGGTGACAAGGAGTAAGTTGGGCTCAAAGGCTCGGTTTATCTGACGAAAAGAACCATGTTGATAAACCTCGGCAGGTACAACCACCATCAACTGTGCCGAACCAAAGTCATGATGACTCGTCAAGCTCATCGGACTGACCTTACCTGGTTTGTCGATTTGGTGAGCAAAACTGACTGATGGCAGTAGAAACAAAAGTAGCATAAAAAGGAGTTTTAGGGGGAATCGTTTCTTCATCGCGACCTCCTTACCAGTTGCTATTAAGTATAAAAATGGCATCTGTAATCATCTCACCAGCCACATGAATGGCTTGAGCGATAATGATAGCACCTATAAGAATCGCTACTGAAATAATGAGTGCATCAATATGTTTCTTCATACGAATCCCTCCTGTTTGCTGAACATCTCGACGGTCGCAAGGCGTTTGCTCTGCTCTATTGCTCTATTGCTCTATTGCTCTATTGCTCTATTGCTCTATTGCTCTATTGCTCTATTGCTCTGAAAGTACCTCTTTGTCTTTATTTTTATAGTTAGAAGCATTGCCTTCAAACTGATTTACAAATTTATTATACCATAAAAAGAAACCGCTATCAACAAAATGCGTCATCTTCTCTTTTACATTTTACAAAAATAGGAGTATAATTTTTAAGCGAGGTAAGTTTATGAAACAATACAACAAATCATCTAAATTAGAACATGTCGCTTACGACATTCGTGGTCCTGTCCTTGATGAGGCCAACCGTATGCGGGCTAATGGTGAGCGAATTTTACGGTTGAATACTGGTAATCCAGCCGAATTCGGCTTCACCGCTCCTGATGAGGTCATTCGTGACCTCATTCGCAATGCCCGTCAGTCAGAAGGCTATTCCAATTCCAAGGGGATTTTCTCTGCCCGCAAGGCAATCATGCAGTATTGCCAGCTCAAGCATTTCCCAAATATTGACGTGGATGATATCTATATCGGAAACGGGGTCTCTGAGCTCATCACCATGTCCATGCACGCGCTCTTGGACAATGGGGATGAGGTATTGGTGCCGATGCCAGATTACCCTCTGTGGACAGCTTCTGTCAGTCTGGCAGGAGGACATGCCGTTCACTATATTTGCGACGAACAGGCCGAGTGGAACCCTGACATTGACGACATCAAGAGCAAGATTTCTGACCGCACCAAGGCCATCGTCCTCATCAATCCCAATAACCCAACAGGAGCCTTGTATCCCAAGGAACTTCTTGAAGAGATTGTGGAAATCGCGCGCCAGCACGAGCTGATTATCTTCTCAGACGAGATTTACGATCGTATGGTCTTTGACGGTCTGGAGCACACACCGATTGCCAGTCTGGCACCAGATGTCTTTGTCGTGACCATGAATGGTCTCTCCAAATCCCACCGTATCTGCGGCTTCCGTGTGGGTTGGATGGTTCTATCTGGTCGCAAGGACCACGTCAAGGGCTACATTGAAGGGCTCAATATGATGTCTAACATGCGACTTTGCTCCAACGTCCTTGCTCAGCAGGTAGTGCAAACCTCTCTGGGTGGCTACCAATCAGTGGATGAGTTGCTAAAGCCTGGCGGTCGCCTTTACGAGCAACGTGAATTCATCACCAGGGCTATCAATGCTATTCCTGGACTGTCTACCGTTAAGCCAAAGGCAGGACTCTATGTCTTTCCAAAGATTGACCGAGACATGTACCGGATTGAGGACGATGAACAATTTGTCCTAGAGTTTTTGAAGCAAGAAAAAGTCATGCTTGTGCATGGTCGGGGCTTCAACTGGAAAGACCCAGACCACTTCCGCATTGTCTACTTGCCTACCGTCGAAGAACTCGGTGACTTGCAAGAAAAACTCGCTCGCCATCTGAATCGCTACAAACGTTAATAAGACTGGGACAAAGGTCCTAGTCTTTTCATTTTGCTAATATCATTTCACCAAAACACAATTCTTGGTGTATTATCCGTTCTAGGTTCTCTTTGAAACCGCCTCCTGGTTTTTTCCTTGTGCCATCTCCTACTGCTTGCTATCTAGACGTCTTGACTGGTAAATATCCGACAACATCTCACTGCCTGAGTTAAGGGCAATTATCAAAATCGTCAAAACAGTAAAAAATTTTCAGATAATTGTTTGCTATTCTTTAACGGCTTTGCTATAATAGAAATGACAAAAAAATAGAAAGAGACCTATCGTGAACTTATTAACGAAAACTCGAAAAATAACAGCCATTCTTCAACGAACTGTCGAACAACTAGACAATGACCTGCCCTACACTGCAATGGCTGGTCAATTAGCTGACATCATTGACTGTAATGCAGCGATTATTGATAGTAAAGGACATTTTCTAGGTTACCGTCTTAATTATAAGGCAACTAATGACCGAGTTGAGGAATTTTTTGAAACCAATCAACTGCCAGAAATTTATATTAGAGCAGTATCTCGTGTCTATGAGACCTTGGCCAATGTCCCTGTTTCTGATGAATTAACCATCTTTCCTATGGATGCCCAAGATGTCTATCCTGACGGTCTAACTACCCTATCTCCGATTTATGGTGGCGGGAGCCGATTAGGAACCCTCTTTATCTGGAGAAATGATAAACCGTTTACCGATGAGGATTTAATTTTAGCGGAACTAGCGGCGACTGTTGTTGGGACACAGCTACTGAACCTACAAAACGAAAAGATGGAGGAAACCATTCGTCAAGAAACTGCTGTTACCATGGCGGTCAACACTCTGTCTTACTCCGAAACAAAAGCTGTTTCAGCTATTTTGACTGAACTAGGTGGCACAGAAGGGCGCTTAACTGCTTCTGTTATCGCTGATCGTATCGGCATTACCCGCAGTGTGATTGTTAATGCTCTTCGTAAGCTAGAAAGCGCAGGGATTATCGAAAGTCGCTCTCTCGGCATGAAAGGAACCTACATTAAAGTTCTCAATACCGGTATTTTTGATCATTTGGAGAATTAAGCAAAATGGCTAAAGCTTTGATTTGCATTGATTATACCGTTGATTTTGTAGCTGATGAGGGGAAGTTAACTGCAGGAAAGCCTGCCCAAGCTATTGAGCAGGCGATTTCTCGCTCCGTTCAAACCGCCTATAATCGGGGAGATTATGTTTTCTTTGCGATTGACGGTCATGATGACAACGATCACTTTCACCCTGAATCAAGACTTTTTCCCCCACATAGCATCAAGGGGACTGCGGGGCGTCGTCTCTACGGTCAGTTACATGACGTTTTTCAAACTATCAAAACCTCCGACCGTGTCTTCTGGTTAGACAAACGTCACTACTCTGCATTTTCCGGCACGGACTTAGATATTCGGCTAAGGGAGCGGGGCGTGACAACTGTCATTCTAACAGGTGTCTTAACTGATATTTGTGTCCTTCATACGGCAATCTCAGCCTATAATCTTGGTTATCAGATCGAAATTATCGCTGACGCTGTTGCCACACTTGACCAAAATCGACAAGAATGGGCATTGGCTCATTTCGAGACCGTTCTTGGGACAACTGTGACAACCTTATAAACGCCTATCTCTGAATCTCTATTGCAAATCAACTGACTAAGGTTCTGATACTTCTCTATCCTTGTATCAAATAACACCAGTTGGTGCTTAGATGAACAGCTAAATAATTAAAAGTAAATATCTATTAAAAATAGCAACTAGCTATTTTTAATTTTGGTCAACAGTTGGGAGCGCCATACATATAGATAGGACTCATGTTAAATAAAAGACCATCAAAAATAACTGACCAAAGGTAGCGTTTGAAGGCATACTACCCTTGGTCAGTTTTCATTTGTCATCTAGTTGTTCAACTGGATTAGATCCTGATGTTAACCTTTGTTTTTAGGAGATAGTTTTTCGACGTCTCTCAAGGTGAACACCCCAAGAATTGTCATGAGCAAGCCGACAAAAATTTCTGGTGGCGACTGCATCACTTTTATAAGCCCTAAAACTCCTAAAACCAAGCAGAGGGCTAGCACACCGACAACCAGTACGGTATTTAGCGTTCCCTTAATCGTCTTCGGTGCAGCAAAAATATAGTAGATAGCTAGTAATACGCCAACAATGAGATAAAACACCGCGACCTCCCTAGCTTACTCAGCTGCTAATTTTTTCTTTTTCGCTGCCTTATCACGCTCTGCTTTGTTGAGCACTTGTTTACGTAGGCGAATAGACTCAGGGGTAACTTCCATGTACTCGTCGTCGTTGAGGAATTCAAGAGATTCTTCCAAGGTCAAAATACGTGGGGTTTTAATCACAGCTGTCTGGTCTTTGGTTGCTGAACGGACGTTGGTCATCTGTTTGGCTGTGGTGATGTTCACCGTCAAATCGTTGTCGCGTGAATTTTCCCCGATAATCATACCTTCGTAGACTTCCGTGCCTGGGTTAACAAAGATTGTTCCGCGCTCCTCAATCCTCATGATGGAGTAGGTCGTTGCCTTCCCTTGGTCGATAGAGACGAGAGCACCACGGTGGCGACCGCCAATCTCACCAGCAACCATCGGCAGGTATTGGTCAAAGGTGTGGTTCATAATCCCGTAACCACGGGTCATGGATAGGAACTCGGTTGAAAAACCAATCAAGCCACGAGCTGGAATGAGGAAAATCAGACGCGTCTGACCGTTACCGACCATCTGCATGTCCAACATATCCCCTTTGCGCTCAGACAGGGCTTGGATAATAGCGCCTTGATACTCTTCTGGGGTGTCGATTTGTACGCGTTCAAAGGGTTCGCATTTGACACCGTCAATCTCCTTGATAATCACTTCTGGTCGAGAGACTTGAAGTTCATAACCCTCACGGCGCATGGTTTCGATGATGATAGAAAGGTGCAACTCACCACGTCCAGACACCGTCCACTTGTCAGGTGAGTCGGTTGGCTCCACGCGCAGGGAAACATCGGTTTGAAGCTCAGCCAAGAGGCGTTCTTCCAATTTACGAGAGGTCACCCACTTACCTTCACGACCTGCAAATGGGGAATTGTTGACAAGGAAGGTCATCTGGAGGGTCGGCTCATCGATACGAAGCACTGGCAGGGCTTCAACTGCATCTGTCGGCGTCACTGTTTCTCCGACAAAGATGTCCTCCATCCCTGAAACAGCAATCAAATCCCCCGCTTTAGCTTCTTGGATTTCCTTGCGCTCTAAGCCGAAGAAACCAAAGAGCTTGGTCACACGGAAGTTCTTGGTCGTGCCATCGAGCTTAGACAGGGTCACTTGGTCACCGACCTTAACCGTACCACGGAAGACACGACCGATACCGATACGACCAACAAAGTCGTTGTAATCAAGGAGCGATACTTGGAACTGGAGTGGCTCGTCAGAATTATCCACTGGTGCTGGGATATGCTCGATGATAGTATCAAAGAGGTGGCTCATGGTCTTTTCTTGATCCGCAGGATCATCTGATAAGGATGTTGTCCCGTTGATGGCTGACGCATAGACAACTGGAAATTCCAGCTGATCATCGTCAGCGCCAAGTTCGATGAAGAGTTCCAAGACTTCATCGACAACTTCTGCTGGACGAGCAGATGGTTTGTCAATCTTGTTAACCACCACAATCGGTGTCAAATCTTGTTCCAGAGCTTTCTTCAACACAAAACGAGTCTGAGGCATGGTACCCTCGTAAGCATCAACAACCAGCACAACACCATCAACCATTTTCATGATCCGCTCAACCTCACCGCCGAAGTCCGCGTGACCTGGGGTGTCCATGATATTGATACGCACATCATTATAAGCAACAGCTGTGTTTTTTGCCAAAATAGTGATGCCACGCTCTTTTTCGATGTCATTTGAATCCATAGCCCGCTCCGACAACTCTGTCCGCGCATCGAGGGTCTGGGATTGCTTGAGCAACTCATCTACCAAGGTTGTCTTTCCGTGGTCAACGTGGGCGATGATGGCAATGTTTCTAATATCTGTACGTAAAGTGGTCATAATTTCCTCTTTTTTCTAGTTTAACTGAACCATTATAGCATACTTTTTGGGAAATAGCAGAGCTGATGATGGTGTAAATGTTTTCATTTGTAACCTAGCTAAAAAATCTATTCCTCTCTATTAGAAGTAATACTCAAAGAAAATCACCATCAGACCAGGAAACGAGTCGACGGCTGTACTGATGGTACGGCTAGGCGAGTTGACGACGTCTGATTTTCAAAGAGTATAAGTTCACTTTAGAAATTTGATTATAGAGCCTTTGAAACGTAAAAAACTTCCATATGATTCATAATTAAAGCGATTAACCTCCGCTTTAAAAGATTCATATGGAACTACCACGTTTTATTACAAATTTCTAACGGTAACAAATCGCTTAATTCAAATCACAGTTAATTACTTATAGCCACCTTTCAAAATAGATATTAACAAGAATAACTGAGATAGTACTATCATGATAAGTACAATATTTAACGAATCAAATTTTTCCCGTGATAAGAAAAAAGCAACTGAAAGCATTATAAGCACTAAAGCTTGCACGATTCCTATTATTCTCAGCATATCATCCTCGACCAGTAACTAAGGCATAGTATCTATTTTAAAAACCAAGCATAATTGTCGCACCTACCGATCCAAATGCAACTATCATAGCACCTCTAATAGCCCACTTGTTTCGTTGATAATCAGAATTTTTATATCCTGAATAATAGACTCTTTCTCCTAGTACATACCCTGTACTATATGACGCACCACCAATTGCTATAGCCAATGACACAATAGCAGCAACTGACATTGGTTCTCCCCCCTCAAGGTACATCATCTCTTCTTGCTCAAGGACAACATAGGTGTTTGGTAATACGAGTTCCATAAATTTTCTCCTTTATTTAGCGTGGTTAGACCAAGATCTAACAAAGTGGTTAGCGACATTGTTTTACGTATCATTCCGAATAGGCTTGCTAACATTTCCCTTTACTCTTACCATCAAATACAATTTTCCGAGTGATTGGTAGTCCCTGAAATAGCCAAAAATAGAGCACAACATTTAAAGTAAAGACACTGATAATATTTGCTAAATGAAGAGTTACTAGTTCTTCATAAAAATAAGTGAGTACAAAGAGTGAACTAGAAATGATATTCAGAATTTCATTCTGTAATTTTCTCTTTTGAAATAAAAAAATATATCCAAAAATGTACGATTTTAATCCTAAACTATTTCTATAGAACAGTATTCCAAAACTCAGCAGTAAAAAACCAACATAGTAGTTTGTGCTAAAATACAGCATGAACAAAGTAACTAATAACGTATAAATAAAAGAAATCATTTTAATAAACTCAATGTCCCTAGAGCATACCCTAAAAGAAATGTTAGTAACAAAACAATTACTCTCTGATAAGGTTTTAGCGATTTAAATTCTAAAAAATAACTGTTCTTCACCCAAATAAACTCCATGTTCCAATCGCATAGATAAAGGCCCCACCTGCTGCTAAACCCGTGACCCAAGCCCACACTGGAAGCATCCAAGCCATTTTCACACCTGTCCAGGCCATTTTTGCCATAGTTGTAGCATAAGTTATAGTTTCGCCATTTCTACTAGTCATGAAATTCCAAAGAGCTTTCGCAGCAAAAGCTATTGCTGAGACACCTAAAAGTGCTTTCAAATTAGAAATAGCTAATTCTTTTGACCACCCCCCCATCAAGATACATCATCTCCTCTTGTTCAAGGGCAATATAGTTGTTTGGTAATACGAGTTCCATAAATTTTCTCCTTTAATTTAGCGTGGTTAGACCAAGGTCTAACAAACTGAAAGACAACATTGTTTTACATCCCATCCTAGATATGCTCGCTAGCCTTTCCCTTAACGAGGAGGAATTTATCTAAAAATGAAGCTTAAAACCATCCTTATTGTTTAAAGCTCAGGAGTTCCAACAGCCAGTCCAGATAGGTCTCCTAATCATAGACAATCCTTGCTTCAACAGGCATGTCTTTTTGGAGGACGATAACCTCGTGATCATGTTTTAAGCTCACGGTCTCTAGCTCAATAAGCACTTTATAAAGGCTCACTGTCCCCTCCTTGGTTTCCTGGGTGATCGTCCCTGAGTCAAGCTGGGTCACACGACCCTTTAGAGTGCCGTATTTTTGACTGTTGACCCCTGTGATGGCCACATCAACCCGACTACCTAAACTAACTCTTGAGATGTCATTGGCCATCACGAAAGCCTCAACATAAGCTTCTCTTTGACTGCTAGAAATTTCGGCAACTGTTTGGTTGGTCTGAACACTCATCCCTTGCTTGAGAGGGGTTAGGTAGTGAAGAATCCCGTCACTTTGAGCAGTTAAATGATAGGCCTTATCCTGACCTGTTGCCACACCTAAGTTAGCATCTAATTCCATCATAGCCTTATTATTTGCCGTTCGTGCTGTTCCTAATTCACTGATGAGCTGGGCATAGGTACTATAAGATTGCGAGGTAGGGTCATTGTAGGAACGTTCGAGTTATTTAACACTTGATTGCTGACCCTCGATTTCCGTGACCTTAGCAGTCAAACTCGATTTTGTTGTTTCTATTTTTGAGGTTAACTCGGTCTGTCTGGTCTTATTTTGCTCCTCTTGAACAGTAGTTGACACTTCTGATTCTTGTTCTGCTGGCTGTTCTATTTCTGCTATAGGCTCTGGCTCTAAGACTGTTAGAGTTTGTAACTGTACCAGTTCATTCTGCTGGGTCTGCAAATCAAGTTCCAATTGATTTTTCTCTCCCCAAAGCTTATTTAACTTGGCATACTCATCTTGCAACTTATCATACTGACTGCCGTTGCTATAACTTTCAGATTTTAGCTGAGACAAGTAATATTCCACCTTGCCATAATACTCCTGCTCCTCCCCCGTATTGGTCATATAGTTGATTTTCTCATTGAGCGACTGCTCATATTTTTGGAAAATAGCTTCCTTAGCTTTCAACTTATCCAACTGTTTGTTCAAAGACTCGGCCTGTAGCCCTTCCTGACCACTAGAGAGAGATAAGATAACCTCTCCTACTGTTACCATCTCTCCTTCTGCCTTGTGCATGGTCACGATTTTTCCAGGAGCAACAGCAGATAGAAACTCTGTTCCTGTAATCACAGCACTCCCTCTCGCCTTGACGATATAGTTCTTAGGCAGATGAGCAGCCACAAACAAACCAGAAAACAACATTAGAGCCGTCGAAAAAATCAAGATAAAAGCGTAGGCTGGCGGTCTCTTATCAAAGAAAACCCTAGAATAACGTAAGTCTGATTTTTGATATAGTTTCATAGGCTCATCACAGGTCTAAAAATATCAACCGTCAGACGCTCAGGGGAAGATGCCACATAAACGGTGTAATTCGTACCGTCCGTCTGAATATCATTTTCGTAAATATGACACTCTAACTTGGAATATGCCAACTGTAAATACTCTGGGCTATCCTCAAACCGAAGGTAAAGGCAATTAGGAACTGTCAGCATCTCATAGACCTCATAAAATTTATCGTATTGTCTATAATCATGCGCCTGAACATAGAGCTCAAAATCCGTTGTCAACTGACCGTCATCGTGAATCTGAGTACCTCCACTTTTAACAACTAGAGGTCCAAAAACCTGTACCTTCAAGAGAGCTAGATGTTTCTGAAACTTGTCAATCGCTTCATCAACGGCATCTAGTTGCACACTTGATAACTTTTGGCAAATAACCTGTTTTAGAACGAGTTTTTTCTGCTCCTTAATCTCTAATTTAGCCATAACTAACCTCCTCTGTCTCCATGATTAGTGTTTGCTGACTGGTTTGCTGTAAAGAAATATGTTGCAAACCAATCATCTGGGCATATTTGCCCTTTTGAGCCATCAGTTGCTCATGTGTGCCATATTCAACAATGGCTCCATTCTCCAAGAGACAAATCTTGTCACAACGTAAAATCGTAGATAAGCGATGGGCAACAATAATCGTTGTCTTCCCCATAATCCTGTTAAACATCAACTCCTGGATAATATGCTCACTAAAGGAATCCAAGTTAGATGTCGCTTCATCAAAAATGTATAAATCTGCTTGACCGAGCAAAGCCCTTGCAATGGCTAGACGCTGTTTTTCACCACCAGAAAAATTTTGACCTCCTTCTTCAACAAAAGAGCCGTAGCGGTTCTGCAAACGCTGGATAGTATCGTGAACCCCCACCAAACGACAGACCCTGACCATATCTTCATAAGTTGCATCTGGATGACCAACTTTGAGGTTGTCAATGATGGTTCCTGAAAAGAGTTCCACATTTTGAGGAATGTAGGCAATTTTTTGACGTAAGCGTCCATAATTTAGGTCAACCAAGTCATGTGAACCAATTCGAATCTGTCCACTATTAGGATCTATAAAGCGAAGCAACAAGCGCACCAAGGTACTCTTGCCCGCACCACTTTCTCCGACAAAAGCAATCTTCTCTCCTTGTTTAATTTCCAAATTAAAATCCTTCAAAATCGGTGGTCGTGAACCATAGGCATAGGTCACATTGGAAAATATAATGTCTCCGAGTAAATCAAAGTCGAAGACACTATAGTCCTCCGCTTGATCTTCTCGGTCAACGGACATCAATTCTTCCAAGCGACTAACCGCTACTTGAACTTCTTGAAAGGTTAATTGCAAGCTCACCAGGTTCTGAACGGGCTCTGTAAAATACTGACTAAGCGTCTGAAACACCAGTAAATCCCCGACCGTCATCTTACCATCAATGATAAATAAAGCACCCATCCCCATAAAGACCAGACCACCTAAGGTAGCCACTACAGAGGAAATAGTTGATTGAAGATTTTGTAAGACCCCTTCCTTATAACCAATTTCCAGAGTATGGACAAATTTCTCTTCAATCTTATCAAGGCGTTGCCGCTCATCGTGTTGGGATTTTATGGTATCAATGTTTCGGATTGACTCAATCAATTGAGAGTTCAAAAGGCTCCCCGCCTCCATCTGCTCCTGATTAATGGTTTTGTAGGGCTTTTTAAAACAATAAATCAAAACAATGTTGACCATAACCATCAGAACTAAAATCAAAAACAAAGAAGAATTAATCGTCCATAAAACCACAGCACTAATAAGAGACAAGCTAATATCCATCACAAGTGAAATAGATGCCGATGTAAAGACACTTTTGATGGTCATAGCATCTTGAAATCTAGTCAAAACGTCCCCGACCCGACGACTTCCAAAAAAACTATAAGGCAGATGAATGATGTGGTCATAATAGCCTAACAAGACAGGAATATCAATCTTTCTGGACAGAAAGAGAAGAATATGTTGCCTAAAAGCTGATAACAGACTCTGTAAAAAAGACACGACGCCAAAAACAAGTAAAAATAGATAAAGACTGTTCTTTAAACCATAGGGAATGACCTCATCCATGATAACCTTAGAAAAGAGACTAGATAGAATACCAAGAACACTCAGGAGAAATGATGCCAAGATAACCGTCAACACCAAGCTCTTTTGACTGACAATCAGCCTCGCAAATAATCGCCACAAGCCCTGATTTTTTAATCGTCCCTTCTCAAATTCTGAATTTGGTACCATAAAAAGAGCAATGCCTTGATAAATCTTTTCTAACTCTTCCTCACTCAGGGTATTTAAACCCCTAGCAGGATCGGCAACCAAGTATCGTCCTCCTTTTTTTAGAGCGTGTAAGACAACAAAATGATTTTGACCTTGTTCATTCTTAACTTGCAAGATAGCTGGAAAAGTCACACCAGTCGTCAAGTCAGATTGAGCTACCCTAACAGCTCTCACAGTGAAATTAAGCTTTTCCAGTCCTGTCACAATACCACTAACAGTTGTTCCGTACATATCTGTTCCGATAACTTCACGGATTTTCATAAGGGACAACTCTTTTTTATAAGTTCGCAAGATGGTAGAAACCACCGCCGCTGCACAATCAGACTGATCGTGTTGCATAGTACACGAATAATTTTTAAACATAGTGACCTCTCAAAAAACAAGGATTAGGGAGATGAATTGCTAGTTAGCCCTCCCAACATCAATTCCCTTGTCACTTGATGTTGTTTTGACGGTTTCATAATCCACGCCTCTATCGGGCTTAGAAGATCCCGTTGGTTTCATTCCCCAAACAAGAAAACTTGCCAGTAACACTGCTGTAAGTTTCCAAAAAGACACTTTTTTCTTCATAAATTGTAACCCCTTTCTGAGTTGATTCTATCATATACCTGTGAAACTGTCAATTATTTTTAAGTGTTATTTGATTTTTTTAAAAAAAAAATTCTAAAAAGAATATACCTTGGTTTGTTTTTGCCTTTTATCCATAAAACTGATATAATAAAGTTCATCACATCAAAACTTCTAGAAAGACAAGTTAAGAATGAACAGCATTTCAGAAAAACTAAAAAGCAAGCGAAAAGAAAGAGGTTTGTCACAAAAACAGTTGGCTGAAAATATCTGTGAACAAAGTCAAATTAGCAAAATTGAACGAGGTAACTATATGCCTTCCGCTGACTTGCTTTATAAAATCGCTCAACGATTAAAAGTCCCGTTAGACTATTTTTTTAATGACCAGTTTGAAGTTAGTTCTAGCCTCAGCCAGTTTAAACAGGTAGCCCAGCGTTTCCTAGACAATCGCAACTACAAAGATTTGGCCTACATCCTTGATTTAGAAAAACAAAAAAAAGCCTTTCTCTCCACCGAAGATAGGACCTATCTTGACTGGATACAGGCATTATTAGATTTTTACCTCTACGACAAACAAGAGTTAGCTATCGAGGCAGTCGAAAGAATTTTGCCCTTCATATCGCCTAAAACAGCCCTCTACCTAAAAGTTCTCAACACTCTCTGTAATTTCTACTCCACAGTCGGAAAAAATCAAGATTATGAAGATAACTACAAAAAATTACTAGCTGCTTACCAAGGAAAAGATTTAAATCATCAAGAATTGCTTTGGGGCTATATCCGAGCCAGGCACAATCATGTTTATCATCTCCTAGAAAAGGATAAAAACCTAGAAGCAGTTAATGAGGCTTTAGAAACCATTGCCCTTTGCAAAGAAAAACAAACCAGCTATCAACTGGCACCCCTGCTAATTCTTGTGGGAAATGCTGGGCTCAGTTTCTTAGATAAAGAACAAGCTCACCACTACTATCTCCAAGCCAGGGAGCTCTGCAAAATATATGATCACCCTCAACTACTGATGACAATTGAAACCTATCTCAATCAACAGAATAAGTAAAAGGAGGGGAAACTATTCCTTCTCCTTTTAACTTAATCCCTCTTCAAAAAAATCTATTTCACTTTCCCCTCCCAGCTCTCAAAGCCTTCGCTGAGCACATAAATATCTGTGAAGCCTGATTTTTTAAGGATAAGAACCGCACGACCTGCCGCTTGCCCTCTGGCCCCCTCATAGATGAGGACAGGCTTGTTTTTACGAAGAGCTGGTAAAGAAGCTTCAAACTGAGCTTTTGGCAGCATTGGAAAATTTCTCGCCCCTAAAATATGCTTTTGTTGGAAAAGTTTTGGGTCACGTATATCAATCAGTTGCCCGCCTGCACGAATCAGCTCCTGAAAGGTAGCATTCGATACATAGTTAGCTGCCTTTTTTAGTCGGAAGTAGTTCCAAATAATGTAGGCAATCAAGACAAGAACAAGTAACCATGCAGCTACCGTTATCATAACATCAGACATAGCTCCTCCTTATGCTGTTACAAACTGACTAGCCAAGCTGGCTGCCCCGATAATGCCCGCATCGTTACCCAGCTCTGCTATTTTCAAAACAGTTGACTGACGTACCTGTGGGAAGGTAAAGCACACAAAATACTTCTCAATCCGAGCGCGCAAGAACTCACCAGCAGCAGATACCCCACCACCGAAGACCACGGCATCAGGGTTTAAAATGTTAGAGATGTTGGCCGCTGCCAGCCCTAGATAGAAGCCGACCTGCTCCACCACGCTATCTGCGAAAGCATCTCCAGCCTCAGCTGCCACAAAAATATCCTTGCTGGTTACCTCGTCTCCGTTGTCAATCGCCGCTTTAATACTGGAGTCACCCTCATAACTCTCTGCCAAAAGACGAGCGACCCGAACAACTCCTGTCGCTGAAGCCACCGTTTCCAGACAGCCACTATTGCCACAAGTACAAGCAAAGCCTCCGTCCGGTTCAACAATGATGTGCCCAATCTCGCCACCAGCACCAGCCACACCGTGAATCAGGTTGCCATCAGCAATAATCCCACCGCCAACACCAGTTCCCAGCGTCACAAAAACCACATCTGGCTTATTATCTCCCGCACCAACCCAGCGCTCGCCCAAGGCCGCCACATTGGCATCATTGTCGATGGCAAAGGGGATACCCAGTTCTTGGGCAATAGCAGCCCCCACCGCCTGAGTTTTAGCCCAGTTGAGGTTAAAGGCTCCTGTCACCGTTTTTTGTTCACGATCCACTGCACCTGGGGATCCCATGCCAATGCCTGCGATGTCTGAGGGTTTCATCCCGTACAGTTCCAAACGGTGCTTGATAGACGCGATAATGTCAGGGACAATATGGCGCCCTTCCTCCAGAATATTGGTCTCAATGGCCCATTTTTCCTGTACCTGACCGTCTAAGGTCAGAATACCAAACTTCACCGTTGTACCACCAAGGTCAATCCCAATCAATTTCTTAGCCATGTTTGTTCTCCTCACGTTCTATCTCGATCTTGTGTTCTCGTCGTAAAATCAACTGAGCCAGCAGATACTCCTCACGCGCCACTAACTCCTGATCATAAAGCCGTTTGAGCTCAATCTGCATGACCTCAATGTCATAAAGACGTTTACCCATGTAGATAATCAGCCCAAAACGTTTGAGCAATTGCTGCACATCGTAGAGTGTTTTCATAGGGCTATTGTAGCAAAAATACGGCTATTTTTCAAGAGTAGATAAGGAGTTTACAACCTATTCTGCCATTTTATGGTACAATAGAAAAAAGGAGTTAAAGGACACATCATGCCACAGCATATCATCGCTCAAATCGAATCTTGTCTCGATGACATGACTCGTCTCGAACAAGACATTGCCTCTTATTTTTTAGATGCTCAAAACAAACATTACGACCTTAGCTCAGCTGCTGTTAGTCAGCAGCTCCACGTCTCTCCTGCAGCTCTCACCAGATTTGCTCAAAAGTGTGGCTTTAAGGGCTATCGTGAATTTATTTTTGAATACGAAAATTCGCAAAAGCATCTGGATAGCCAGTTCCAACATATTCACCGTGACTTAACCAAACGCGTGCTGGTCGACTACAAAGAGATTGTCGACATGACAAATGCCTTGGTTGACGAGGATAAGTTGGAACGAGTAGCTCATCTTTTGGACAAGGCTAGCCGTGTTTATTTTTACGGCATCGGTAGCTCTGGTTTAGTAGCGCGCGAGACCAAACTACGGTTCACTCGTCTAGGACTCGTCTGCGATGCGATAACGGATGCCGATAACATGGTCTGGACGAACAGCATCTTAGATGAAACGTGTCTAGTCTTTGCCCTGTCCTTGACCGGACAAACTCAGTCTATCCTCAATTCTTTGGAGATTGCTGCCAAAAAGGGAGCTAAGACTGTGCTCATTTCCACACAAAATCCTGATGGTTTTGTCTTTGACGAACACGTTGCCGTTGCTTCTGTACGACACCTTAACTACGGCAACCGTATTTCACCGCAGTTGCCTCTACTGATGATGATCGACATCATCTATGCTTACTACCTGTCTATTGATAAGACAACCAAAGAGACTATCTTTAAGGATACTTTGGTAGACGATAACAATCTCCGCTAGTTTTCTAGCGGAGACTTATTTTATCGCCGAATAATCCTTGAGCCAAAGATAAAATCATAGATGTAATCGTTAACTTTGACGTTCAAAGCTTCGTGACCATACTCAGGCAAGATTTTCATCTCTTTTTGGCAAGGCAACCGATTATAAATCGCAAATTGGGTGGATGGTGGGCAGATTTCATCTTCCAAACCAACAACAAAGGCTACTGGGCAGGTGATTCGATGAGCTAAGTTTTTGATGTCGATGTAAGATAAGTTAGCTAAGAAATCATGCTCTGTCTCATGGAATGGATCTGAAAACTTGAAGTAACGGAAAAGTTCATTGTAAGGTTCGCTGTTATCACCTAACTCTAAAATCCGTTTAAAATCAGATAAGAATGGGTAAATTGAGGCTGTTTTTGTGATTTTAGGATTGAGAGCTGCTGCAACAAGCGCCAATGCCCCACCCTGAGACGCTCCATAGCTAACAAGAGTTGAGTCATCAACAAATTCCTGAGCCGCAATGATGTTGACCAGTTGGTAAACATCCAGGTAGATGTCTTTATAAAAGAGTTTGTGCGGTCCTTCCAAAGCTCCTCGAATCACCTGACCTTTGACCGTCATGCCGTCGAATTGACCATAGTCAACAGACCGTCCAGCTTGCCCGCGGACGTCCATATAGACCACACCATAACCAGCAGCAACAAATTTCAAACTTTCTGTCCAGTCAGGACTTTGTCCCTGATAGCCGTGGAAGTAAAAGAGGATAGGCACTTTTTTATCTGTCTTTGGAAAAATACATTTGGCAAAGACCTGACCACCATTTGTCCCATCAAACCAGAGTTCATAGCAGGTAGCAGACGGCAAGGCAAAATCCTGCTCCACCAATCGGTAGTTAGGCAACTCTGGTAATCTATCTAACTCAGCTTGCCAAAACTCATCAAAATCACTTGGCACCTCATGGCGACCACGATAAGTCTGCATTTCCTGCAAACTCATATTATCAATCATGTTGTCTCTCCTGTATCGTTCATTTTGTTATTGGGTAGAGAAAGCAATCTTACCCTTGTTTTTGCCTAAAATGATAGTAAGCACCTAACATGCCTGCAGCATTTTCATGTTCTGCAAAAGCCAGTCTGGTCTTATCTGCAATACTTGGCACAAGATGTTTCTTCAAGGCAGCAGCAATTTTGTCTTGTAAAAACGCTCTCTGAGCCATAATGCCCCCACCCAGAACAACGACCTCTGGATTAACCACATAGCAGAGATTAGCAATGCCTTGACCCAAATAGTCAACTAATCGATCAATGGCTGCAAGGCAGATCGGGTGACCACTTTTAGCTTCTTCAAAGATACGAAGACCGTTCCACTGGCTAATATCATCTCCTGTGGACTTTGCGACGTCCGCAATCAAGGCTGTCGTTGATGCTAAATCTTGAAAAGCACCATCAGAGATATGTAGGTAACCAATCTCACAGGCAGAATTGCTAAAGCCGTGGAAAATTTTGCCATCAATCAGCAAACTTCCCCCAATACCTGTTCCAATCGTCAGGCAAGCAGCAATCTTTGCGCCCTTAGCAGCTCCGCTATTGGCCTCTGCCAAACCGGCACAGTTAACATCATTTTCTGCTTCGCATGGTAGGCCAAATTCACGTTCAATTGTCGCTTTAAAGGCTGTGCCAGCATAGTTTGGAATCTGAGGTCCTGCATAGAACACCTCTCCCTTATCAGGGTCAATCATGCCAGCTGACGAAATCCCAACACCTACCAATTGGTGTTCCGCTTGATAAGTGGCGACAATCTGTCTGACCTTATCAAGAATAGCTGGCCCACCTAAATGAGCTTCGGTATCAATCTTGTGTTGTTCCAAAATCGTTCCGATATCATCAACTAGCCCATACTTTATCTGAGTGCCACCAATATCAATGGCTACATATTTTGCCATAATATCCCTCCATCTAAAAAGGGACGAAGATGCTACCGACCTCCGACCCTGCTTTATTACCTTATCTTAACAAAATTTTGCCTTCGCAGCACGAATTAACTCGGCTGCTTTGTGAACAAGATCTTTGTCCTCTTCAACAACAGGAGCTAGCGGTGAGCGTACTGAACCCAGCTCTAGACCCTCAAGTTCTTTCAGAACAGCTTTAATAACAGCATACATGCTACCACGTCCGACAACTAAATGACCGATAATATTGTTAATCTCATACTGCAATGACTTAGCTGTTTCAAGGTCGCCTTGAGCAATTAACTCATCAAGTTTCAAGAAAAGTTCTGGCATAGCACCGTAGGTACCGCCAATACCACCAGCAGCACCCATCAGACGACCGCCAAGGAACTGCTCATCTGGACCGTTAAAGACCAATTTACCTGGAGCTAAGCTGTTAAAGATTTCAATATCTTGAACAGGCATAGAAGAGTTCTTCACACCGATGACACGAGGATTGTCAAGCATGGTACGGTACAAGGTTGGCATCAAAGCTACACCAGCCAGTTGTGGAATATTGTAGATGATGAAGTCTGTGTTAGGCGCTGCATCACTAATGGCATTCCAATAAGCAGCGATAGCATGATCCGGCAAACGGAAATAAATCGGTGGAATAGCTGCAATGGCATCAACCCCCAATTCTTCTGAATGCTTAGCTAATTCAATAGAATCTTTAGTACTATTGCAAGCCACATGGTTGATGATGGTCAGCTTGCCTTTTGCAACAGCCATTACATTTTCCAGCACCAGCTTACGATCGGCCACACTTTGGTAGATACATTCGCCAGATGAACCGTTCACGTACAGTCCTTTGACACCCTTGTCAATAAAGTACTGGGTCAAAGCACGCACACCCTCGGGACTGACCTCACCAGCTTCATCGTAAGCGGCGTAGAATGCAGGAATAATACCGTAGTATTTGCTCAAATCTGACATAACTGTCTCCTTTTCTTTTCAGGTCATGGCAGAGCCACAACCAAATTTAGTGTTATTCTACTACTCTGGGTAGCAATTCAAATATGTTGTTTAATAATCAGGCTGTTAACCAGCTTACTTTCATTTTATCCCTTTTAGGAGGTTTTTCAAGAGTATTTCCCTATTTAGATTATAGTTTCTCGATTTAAGCCATTTCATCAGTTTCTGAAAAGAATTTCATATCATCTAACGAACTGAGCGCTCAAAAATCTTTGTCATGATTAACATGTGCCCGTAAACCAGACTAGAGCAACCAATAATAAGAAGGAAAGCACACCCAAATACCAAGCCATAGGCTGAACTTGTCATCAGAAGTCCTAGTAGCCCAAGTACCACCAAGAGGAGTAGACTCCACTGGCCATTGATACCCGCTAGCAGGAAACTTTTGATGTAAAGGTCTTTCATCCTAAGTTCATACTGGGCTGCCACGGGATAGACGTATAGATGGAGCATCACTGATAGAAAAAGTACCGCATAGGCAACAATGGTCATCAGGGTAACCGGAAAGCCTTCGAACCCTTGAATGAGCCACAAATCCACAAGTGCCATACTTGTCACCAAAATTTCGACTAGACCAAGGAACAGCCCTTGTTTCCAGTTTTGACGGACATGCTTCCAATAACTAGACAGAAGTGACAAGCGCCCTCTTTCCCTTAGTTCTGTTGCAGTGGCATAAAGAGCCAGTTTTCCAATTCCTAGTGTAACGATAGGTAAACAGGTCAAGACAAAAAGAATGTTCAACAAGAGTAAATCGAAGAGACGTTCTGCCGCTCGCATAAACCCATTATCCAAGCCAAAAACAGCTTTCATCATTTCCCTAGATTTACTCATGTTTTCCTCCTACATTGCTACTATTTTTTGTTCGATGTCCATGCAACAAACTCAGTGATTAGTCAATCAAAATTTTAATCACGCCTTTTTTGACCTGGTAACCAGCCTTACCTAATTGACTAGGCTGATGGTACTCGCCAGGATAAACCATAATAAAGGTTTGCCCATCTAATTCAAAGTCAAGACCCACTGATGAGCGAATCAAACCAAAATCGTCTGCTTCATTAAATGGTTGAAGATCTGCGTCGATCGTCCGAGTGTAACGGAAGTTCTCATTTCCTGAGACCAGTAATTGCAAGTCCATATACTTGGCGTGGTACTCAAAACTCTCGCTAGGCTCGCTGTTCAGTGTGTTGTCTTGCAAGAGCAAGAATACCTTGTCCCCATCAATGGTATGGCGACCAATTTCCAACTGGCTGAGGTCGGTTTTAAGCAAATAGTCAATCGCCGTATCAATATTAGTATGCAAGCCTTTATAGCGGTCTAGCTTGCTCAAATCATCATAAATCATTTCAAATTCCTCGCTTTTTGACAGAATGAAAGCTGGCTAGCCGCTCTGCTATTATGCAAAGCGTCCAAACCAGCCATAACTCATTAGGTTTAACCTTTAACAGCTCCCATGGTAATCCCCTGAGTGAAGGATTTCTGGAAGATGAGGAAGACCGCCACAATCGGCACTGCAGCCAGAGCAGCACCAGCCATGATTAAACCATAGTTGGTTGCCAGTTCTGCTTGCAATGTGGCAACACCGAGTGAAATGGTCAAATTCTGACGAGAGGTCAGCATAACCAACTGCATGAAGTAATCGTTCCATGAGTTGATAAAGGTGAAAATTGCTAGCGCTGCAAAACCTGGTTTTACAATTGGGAAAGCGACGCTGACGAAGGTTCTGATCTCACCACAGCCATCAATTTTGGCAGATTCTAAGAGCTCAGTTGGGATATTTTCACTAAACTGCTTCATCAAGAAGACACCGAACGGCCAACCAACAAGCGGCAAGATGACAGCAGCTGGCGTATCGTGAATCCCCATAAAGTTGATGATACGAACCAAAGGCACCAAGACAACTTGTTTCGGCAAAGCCATGGCTGCTACAAAGAGAGAGAAGAGTAGCTTTTGTCCATAGAAACGTTTTTTCGCCAGTACATAACCTGCTAAAGACGAGGTCACACAGACCAAAATCATGGTTACCAAAGAGATGAACACAGAGTTCCATAGCCATTGCAAGGCAGGGTTTTGAACGATCAGTTTCTCAAAGTTTTCAAAAGTTGGCGCAGCTGGCCACCATTGCGGCGGAATAACGATGGTATCAGGTTGTGACTTGAACGCCCCTGTCATAATCCAGTAAAATGGGAAAATAAACAGAACCGTCAAGAGCAACAAGATAATACTTGAAATAATACCAAAAGGTGTGAATGCTTTTTTCTGTTTCATACTTGACCTCCTAATATTCCACATCATTACCCAAGAACTTGAACTGAGCAAAACTGATGATGGCAATCAAGACCGCCAAGAAGACACCGATGGTGTTGGCATAGCCAAACTCAGTCAGCTTGAAGGCTTTCTCGTAAAGGTAGTACATCAAGGTACTGGTTGAGTAGTTCGGTCCACCAGATGTCAACAGCTGAATCAGCGCAAAAATCTGGAAGGAGTTAATCGTTGTGATAACTGTAATATATAGGGTAGTCGGCAAGAGGCTTGGCCATTTAATCTGCCAGAAAACCTGAAACTCATTTGCTCCGTCGATACGAGCAGCTTCCACTAAAGAGTTATCAATGTTACCCATAGCAGCGATATAGAGAATGATTGGTTGACCAACTGATGTTGTCAACAAAATAATCATAATGGCCAACAGGGCCCACTGCTTATCACCCAGCCAGCTGATGTTCTGTTCAATGATGCCACCGCTCTTCAAAACAAAGTTTAGGATACCTGATAGCGGGTCGTAAATCCATTTCCAAACGACCGTTACAGCTACTGAACCAGTAACGACAGGCAAGAAGAAAACAAACCGATAGAATGAGCGAGAGATGACATTTTTCTCATAAGTCTGTGAGGCCACAAAGAGAGAGAAAAAGACAACAATTGGTACAGACCCCACCACGATGATGAGCGTGTTGATCAAGGATTTAATAAAAACTTCATCATTAAATAAACGAATGTAGTTATCTAAACCAATAAAGGTAAACTCAGTTTGTGTATAACGGAAAAAGCTCGTCACAAAGCCCATAATCATTGGAGCTAACACAAATACTGTAAAGAAGACCAATATCGGTGCGAGAAAGGTATAGGATACAATGGTTTCTCGCATTTTTAATTTATTAACTTGCATAGAAACTCCTCTACTAAGAACTGTAAAATCCCCCATTTTTTCTGTCTTTTGGGGCTGAAAAAGCGGGGGATTTACAATTTCAATTATTTCTTAATTGTCGCATTAGCTTGCTCTGTAAATTCTTTCAAAGCAGCTACTGGCTCTTTATCACCATTAGATACAGCTTGAAGAGTTGGGAACCACAATGTTCTCATTTCTGCAAAGCCATCAATAGTGTTGTAGTATGGAGAGTAGTACTTAGTCCACTCACTGATTTTTGCCATACGATCATCGTTGTAGAGGCTACCAAATGATGTACGAACAGGGAATGCTCCTGTGCGAACAACGTTCTTAGGTCCCCACTCAGCATCATCAGCGATGAATTGGATAAATTTCTTAGATGCAGCAACTTTAGCATCGTCATTGTTAAAGATTGCAAAACCATTTACAAGGTACTCGAGGTCTGCTTTACCATCTTCTGATGGGAACGGTACTTCTACAACTTCAACCTTAGATGATTCAAGCAATTTAGCTTGCAAACCATTTTGAGCTGGTGCCCAAAGGATAGTGTATGATGTTTGTCCGTTAGCAAAGTTTTGGATATCATCACCACCGTTGTATTGTGAACCATTGAGGATGTAACCTTTATCCATCCAGTCTTTCACGCTAGAGAGAGCCTTGATGAATTGTTCAGAGTCAGTTGTGTATTTAGTGACTTCAGGGTCAGTGATTGATCCACTGTAGAGGTTAGCAAGGAAAGCACGTGTTCCTTGGTCACCACCTTGACCATTGGCAAAGAGTGAACCAGCATTGTAGCCTTTATCTTTGAGGGCTTTGATAACTTTTTCAAAGTCTGCTGTTGTCCAACCATCTTTTACCAAGTCAGCTACACCAGCGTCTTCTAACATTGCCTTGTTAAAGGCCATATAGAATGGTGCAGATGAAATTGGGTACATGTAAGCTGTATCTCCAGCCTTAGACGCTTTAACAATGTTAGGGTCAACGTCTTTTTCAAAATCTGCTGTAAAGAGGTCGTTCAATTCAGCCAACTTACCATTTTTTCCGTAAGTGATGATACGTCCTGGTGCGTCAAAGAGAACATCAGGCGCAGTACCTGCTTCGATAGCTGTTGTGATTTTTTCTGGACCTGAAGCAAAGTCGATGGTTTCCAACTTCACATCAATATCTGGGTTAGCTTTTTCAAATGCATCAATGATTTTTTGCTCGTAAGTACCAGCACCATCGCTTGCATTTTCTTGAGTAAAGACTGGGAATGCCCACCAAGTGATTTCTGTTTTTGCACCACCTGATGCTGCTTCAGACGAAGCTGGTGTTTCTGCAGACTTAGAACCACATGCAGCCAAAGCCAAAACAGCAGTACCAGTCAACAATGACGCCATCAATTTTTTCATTTTCATGAGAAATTCTCCTTAAAAATTTTTTTATTTTTTTACAACGATAATGATAAGGGATTATAGTTTAATCCGTTTGCCGGTCTCAAGGTCAAAGAAATGCCCCTTAGACACATTGAGTGCTAACTCGACAGTTGAGCCTG
>NZ_JBGTZA010000011.1:0-59136 GCF_041807805.1 Streptococcus sp. E29BA | reverse complement strand
TGGAACTTTTTTTCTACACTCAAAAGGCTCTATAATCTCCATGGTGGATTTACCCACTACAGAAATTATAGAGCCAACTATCTCTAATAAACACGAGAAATCGCCCCGTCATCAGCGGAGCGATTTTTTATTATTCAAGTGTAAAGGCGACAACAACAGGTTTTGTTCCCCAACTCCAAGATGGTTTTATTTCAATCTCACCTTTGCCAGTTTCTGAGATACCAAAGGCTTGAGTGGCATTT
Organism: Streptococcus sp. E29BA; assembly: GCF_041807805.1. Taxonomy (NCBI): domain Bacteria; kingdom Bacillati; phylum Bacillota; class Bacilli; order Lactobacillales; family Streptococcaceae; genus Streptococcus; species Streptococcus sp. E29BA. Next base: position 58,894 of record NZ_JBGTZA010000011.1, on the reverse strand, counting down.
TCATAAGTTCGACCAGCGGAAATTGTTTCAAGAGTAGTCGCAACAGGATAGGACTCCATTTTTTTACCATTGATGTAGAGTGTTAACTCTGATCCAACAAAGTAGTCATCCTCAGATAGATTGGTCACATCATAGGTTACGACAATGACTTTATCAGGTTGAGCATCTGAAAATTGATTGCGTTCGTCAGTATAAGCAACTGATTTAATGGTGACTTCTGCCTTATCTTCTATATTAATTTTCTCTCCGAGGGAATACTCTTTTTTTGTTGAACTTGTTTTGACTGATGAGCTTTGGGAAGTTTCGCTAGATGCCTTAACAACAGATGGCTGACTGCTGTCTTTAGTTGATGCCTCTTTAGTTGAGTTACAGGCTACCAAAGCGAAACTAGTGAGCGCTAGGGCTGAAAGTGTTAGTAATTGTCGTTTCATTGAAGCATCTCCTTTTTGATATTGTGGGTATATCCACAAGCAAAGTATAACATATTGTGTTTATAAACACAATATGAAAATAACCACATGAACGATAAAATAATAATCAGAAAGGAGTCGGTCTGATGATTAGTTTTGCCCCACTTTGGGCGACCATGGAGCGCAAAAATATTTCTCAGTACCGACTGCTGAAAGCAGGTATTGATAACAAGACGCTGGATGGTTTGAAAAAGAATAAAAATATTACCTTATTAACACTAGAAAAACTGTGTGTGATTTTAGACTGTAGCCCAAATGATGTGGTGACTTTTGTTGATGATGGTAGTGGAGAAAATAAAAGGTAGCGTTGTTCTCTTGCGCTACCTTTTAATATTTGTGGAGACATCTCCCTGATACCTCTCTCCAAATGCCACCATCAGCTCAAGCAGAGGCAGCAAGTCTCTGCCCTTGTCTGTCAGGTGATACTCAACACGCGGTGGGACCTCTGGATAAACTGTACGAGCGATGAGCTTGTCAGCCTCCATTTCCTTGAGTTGCTTGGTTAGAGAACCTTGGAAGAGATTGCCCAGATGCTTCTGAATACTGCTGAAACGCTGGGCACCCTTGTCCAAAAACTCGAGAATCATGGGTTTCCATCGTCCAGAGAGCAGGGTGTGGGTGTAGAGCAGAAAAAAGAGTGGAGTTGGGTTTTCCAAATCTTCTGGGAAAAATCCTTGAGGACAAATTTTGACCATAAACGCCCTTTCTATCAAAAAGTACAAAAAAGTGTACCAGACCACTTTTAATTGCCGTCTTGGCAAGGGGTCAAGCAACTGTTAGACTTATTGTATCACAGATAAAGGAGAAAAACAGATGACAAATCGGATTACAGACATTTTAGGGATTAAAAAACCTATCATCCAAGGCCCTCTGGCTTGGTTGACCAACGGTCAATACGCTGGCGCTGTCAGAGCCGCAGGTGGTTTGGGAGTTCTTGGTATCAGTGCAGGTCAGACCGTTGCAGAAACGACGGTGGAGGAAACCATCGAAAACATGCGGTGGGAAATCCGCATCGCCCGTGAGATAACGGATAAACCGTTAGGCATTAACGTCGCTCCTGGTCATGAGTTGACCGACATCTTCACAGGCCCTATGCTTGAGCTGATGGTGGAAGAAGGGGTTCAGGTTGCAGTCATGGTCGGTGAATTTTCCGCCTTCTGGACAGCGAAATTTAAGGAAAAAGGCATCAAAGTCGTCTTTCGTGCCGGTACGCCAACCGTCGAAAACACCTAGGAAGCCATCCAAGGTAGTGCTGACATCATAGTGGCAACTGGTTTTGATGAAGGGGGAACAGTACCTGAGAAGGTCATCGGCACTTTTTCCATCGTACCGATGATTGTCGATGCTGCAAAAGGACGTGTCCCTGTCATGGCAGCTGGTGGGATTGCGGACGCTCGGACGGCCTGCGCAGCCTTTGCCCTCGGTGCGGAAGGGCTCTATGTTGGTACAGCCTTCATGATGGCTGAAGAAGCCATTTTGGCGGATAACATCAAGGAAATGGCGCTCAAAGCGACAGCTTCTGACCTGCTGCTCTACCGCACAGTACCTGCCTACTACCGCTCTTTACCGGGCGACATTCCCAACAAACTCTTGGAAATGAGTCAAGCAGGAGCAACAGAGCAAGAGATTTTCGAGGTACAGCGTGGCTACAATGGGATGCGTGATGGCATGCTCTTTGGCGACCTCAGCAAAGGCTTTGCGTCCTTTGGTTTGGGAATTTCCCTGATTGACAAGATTGAGCCTGTGGCAGTGATTATGGATAAATTGATGAGTGGTATTGAGGATTTAGTATAAGATGGCAGATAAGAAACAAATGATGATTGGCCTCGCCATGTTTGGTGCGGCAGGTTTAAATTTTCGATCGTGGTTGGACCCAGAGGTTAAACTCTCGGAGTATCCAGACCTTTCAGTCGATATTCAAGCGGCTCAGCTGGCTGAAAAAGGCAAGTTCCAGTTCATGTTCTTTGGTGATTTTCCGGGTACCAAGGCAGCGCATAACAGCGACATGCAGACCATGGGCTTGGATCCCTTGCTGATTGCCAGTATCATAGGCAGCCAGACCTCACGTATCGGTCTGGGGATTACGCGGGCGACTTCTTGGTCCAATCCCTATGAGTTGGCTAGACAGTTCAAAACGCTGGATGCGCTGACGCACGGGCGGGTGGCTTGGAATGCGGTCACAGGGGCCAACGGGGTCAGTGCCAATGCTTACGGGGTCAATCTAGCCACCAGCTTTGACCGCTATGGCAAGGCCTATGAATTTACAGAGGCTGTGCAACAGCTCTGGGCAACATGGGGAAAGGACGCCCTTAAACTCAACCACCAGACCAAGGAATTTGCCGACTACGACCAGGTCAAAGCTGTTAGCATCAAGGGCGACTATGTGCAGACAGCAGGTACTCTGCCAATCCCAACGTCCAGGCAAGGCTAGCCAGTCATTTTTCACTCGGGTGGGTCGGAAAATAGCATTGCCTACGCTGGCAAATATGCCAATGTTTTTGTCGGTGAAGTCTGGACTATCGAGCAAGGTCAAGCCATGCGTCAAGCGCTTCGCCAAGCTGCTATGGACAATGGGCGACACCCTGATGACATCAAATTTATCGCAGGGCTCATGCCCTTGCTAGCGGATAACAAGAAAGCTGCGCTAGAGCGCCACGCTAGCTTTATCGATGGTGAGACCTTTTTGCAACGCATCGCCCATATCGGCTATGTGCTAGGCGTCCAGTTTACGCCTGCTGATATTGAGTGCCCGATTGCGCCAGAGATTTTGGATGCCGTACAGGTCACCCCTTACAGCGACCCACGTCTGGAAAATGTCCTCAAGGTAGCGCGTGAAGGCTGGACCTTGCGAGAAATCGTCTATCATTCAGTGATTGACTACCACCTTACAGCGGTCGGGAATGCTACGGACATTGCTGACCACATGACGGCTTGGTTTGAAGCAGGGGTTGCAGATGGCTTCTGGGTCATTCCAGATGTCTATGCCGTCGATTTGCCTCGCTTTGTCGACAAAGTCGTCCCAATTCTCCAAGAACGCGGCATTTTCCATAAGGATTATGAAGGTGAAACCCTACGGGAGCACCTCGGTGTACCTTACCAGTATGGGGTGAGGGATTAGTTTTTCGGACAAGTAGATGTTATCAGTTGAGCATAGAAATGATGTGCTCGCTATAACATGTTTTGAAAGATTCTTGTAGAGAGGTTGGGTAAAGCTCCCAGACTCTCGATTTTATTGTCATTAAAATAGGGAAGCGATTCTTGAGCGTTACTGCCAGTTCAGAGGTAGTTTTTGAGATCCGATTAGGCAATGCCTCACTGTTGAGTGCGTTAAGGCTGTTAAACCTTAGCGGGACGAACACCGAGTGAACGATAGCTCTATTGGTTGAATAGCCCGTACAATATATAAGGGAACGTTTTCTTGCTCAATTTGCCGCCTCAAACAGCTAATTTTAGCTTGTTTAAGCGATGTGTAGAGTGATGGACAGCGTTGCGTGTTGCCAGATGACCGCTTGTGCGTCATTATTTTTTTTGCAGTCTCCTATCTTGACTTTATTATCGGTCATATAGTAGGATAAATAGCGGATATCGTATGGAGGAAAAATCATGAATGAGAAAAGACTAGCCCAGAAAGCTAATATTGTCTTTCGAAAGGCACAGTTGACGATCGATAATTATGTTGTGCCGAATCTACGCGAGTATGGCATCACCCATACCCAGTTTGGCGTGTTGGATTACCTCTACAGCAAAGGGGAGCAAAAAGTTGGGCAGATTTTATCAGGCTTATTAGCGACTTCTGGTAACATGACCGTGGTCATTAAAAATATGGAAAAAAATGGCTGGGTGTGGACAAAAACTTGTCCTGAGGATAAACGTGCTAAGCTCGTTGGTTTGACTGAAGCGGGTCGTGCGTTAATCGAGCGTGTCCTGCCAGAGCATTTAACCAAGGTCGAAGAGGCCATGTTTGTTCTGACCGATGATGAACAAGAGCAGTTGATTACCCTGCTTAAAAAATTCAAAAATTTGTAAGCAAAAGACTTTACAAATTTTTTTAGCCTGTTGTATAATAACTATATAGTAATATCTGCTGTAAATCTATTTTAAGGAGATAGCATGTCTATCATTACTTCAATCAAATCGTTGTTTTCAAAAAAGGAGGAAACAGTTATGTCAAAAAATATTTTGTTTATCGTAGGGTCACTGCGTCAAGGGTCATTTAACCACCAGTTGGCTCAAGCTGCTGAGAAGGTTTTAGCTGAGAAAGGTGCAACAGTGACTTACTTGGACTACAGTCAAGTGCCACTCTTTAACCAAGAATTGGAAGTCCCAACGCTTCCTGCGGTACAAGCTGTGCGTGATGCGGTGCTTGCTGCTGATGCGGTATGGTTCTTCTCACCAATCTACAACTTCTCTATCCCAGGTGTCTTGAAAAACTTGACTGATTGGCTCAGCCGTGCTCTTGATTTGTCAGAAACTCGCGGTCCATCAGCGATTGATTCAAAAGTAACGACTGTGTCATCAGTGGCTAACGCAGGTCACGACCACCTCTTCCCAGAGTTCCAACAACTCTTGACTTTCATCCGTACTCAACCTGTTGGTGAGTTCACTGGCGCTTTGGTTAACCCAGAAGCTTGGGCAACAGGTGAGTTGACCGTTTCTGAAGAAACGATTGCTAAACTCTCTGCTCAAGCAGATGCGGTTTTAACTGCCATTAACTAAGCTTACTAAAAATCTTGTTCGTTTTGAACGAGATTTTTACTTTGTGAAAAAAACAACTTTTTAAAAACCGAAACTGACCTATAACAGTTGAGAAAGCGGTTGAAATTCTTGCACTTTGTGAATTTTTCCGATAAAATAATAAGGTAATCTAAAAAATTTGGAGGCCGAAATGGTAACACTCTCAAAAGAGACACATTTGGAAATGTATCTAAAAATGCAGCGCATTCGTGAATTCGATATGCGGATTAACAAACTGGTTCGTCGTGGCTTTGTTCAAGGGATGACCCACTTCTCAGTTGGTGAAGAAGCTGCCAACGTTGGTGCAGTACAACACTTGACTTATGATGATTGCTTCTTCTCAAACCACCGTGGTCACGGTCAGTCTATCGCGCAAGACATGGATTTGAATGCCATGATGGCTGAGCTTGCTGGTAAAGTGACAGGTGTATCTAAAGGCCGTGGTGGCTCTATGCACTTGGCAGACTTCAAACGTGGCAACTACGGTACTAACGGTATTGTTGGTGGTGGTTACGCCATGGCTGTCGGTGCAGCTCTTACCCAACAGTACAAAGGCACCAACAACATCGCTGTTGCTTTCTCAGGTGACGGTGCGACCAACGAAGGGTCATTCCACGAGTCTGTGAACATGGCAGCAACATGGAAACTCCCTGTGATTTTCTTCATCATCAACAACGGCTATGGTATCTCTATGGATATCAAAAAAGCGACAAACACGCCTCACCTTTACACACGTGCGGAAGCTTACGGGATCCCGGGCTTCTACGTAGAAGACGGAAACGATGTGTTGGCGGTTTACGAAACAATGGGCAAAGCAGTTGAGCATGTGCGTGGTGGAAACGGACCAGCTATCGTTGAAGTGATTTCTTACCGTTGGTTCGGGCACTCAACAGCGGATGCCGGTGTTTACCGTACCAAAGAAGAAGTTGAAGAGTGGAAGAAAAAAGACCCAATGATCAAGTACCGCGACTACTTGACCAAAGAAGGAATTGCGACGCACGAGGAGCTTGATGCCATCGATGCTCAAGTGGTTAAAGAAGTCGACGATGCCTATGAATTTGCCGTAAACAGTCCAGACCCAGAACTCTCAGTAGCCTTTGAGGATGTTTGGGTAGACTAAGATACAAAGGGCGTTAAAAAATCCGTAAAAAAATCGTAGACCGACCGCTGTGTGCTTGCACACAAGGGAGGGTGAGATTTTTCTAGGATTTTAGCCCGTGTTCAGTTGGTAGGCGGCCGAGCAGGAGTGACTTTGTCACTCCGTTGCGAGACCCCCGCAAGGACAACTAGGGGATTGCCGAGCGTTTAGCGACGGCAGAGCCAGCTGTCTACTGCGTGGTTGTAGGATATTCAGACTGAAATCTGAATGATTCGGGTTCCGCTATGGCGGTCTGCCTACTGACCTTACTAACTACGTTATCGCTGTGTTATCGACAGCGATAACCCCGTGTCGTAGGCTAAAAAGAGCCGATGCTTGCTGGACAAATCAGCGAGCGAAGCGAGCAATTAGGCGATAGAGTCGCTGTGGCAAAGGTGACATCAGATTTTAAGCTGATGCCACAAGGGAAGTTTTGAGACCTTAGGCTCAAAACTTAGGAATGCCGTAGGCAGTCGCTTCCGTCCCTGCCACCTAAGAATCTATCAAAAAGAAAACAATCATTGGAAAAAATCTTTTCATAAACAACACAGGAGAAACACACAAAATGGCTGAAACAAAATTGATGGCTCTGCGTGAGGCGATTAACCTTGCCATGAGCGAAGAAATGCGTAAAGACGAAAATGTCTTCCTGATGGGTGAAGACGTTGGTGTCTACGGTGGTGACTTCGGTACCTCTGTCGGCATGTTAGCTGAATTTGGCGAAAAACGCGTTCGCGACACGCCTATCTCAGAAGCGGCAATCGCTGGTGCAGCGGTTGGTGCGGCAATCACTGGTCTACGTCCAATCATTGACTTGACCTTCATGGACTTCATCACCATTGCCCTTGATGCGATTGTGAACAACGGTGCAAAAAACAACTACATGTTCGGTGGTGGCCTCATTACCCCTGTCACTTACCGTGTCGCATCAGGCTCAGGTATCGGTTCTGCAGCGCAGCACTCCCAGTCACTTGAAGCGTGGTTGACACATATTCCAGGAATCAAAGTGGTTGCCCCTGGTACCGCTAACGAAGCTAAAGGTCTTTTGAAGTCATCTATCCGCGATAACAACATCGTTATCTTCATGGAGCCAAAAGCCCTTTACGGTAAAAAAGAAGAAGTTAACCAAGATCCAGATTTCTACATTCCACTTGGTAAAGGTGATATCAAACGTGAAGGTACTGACGTGACCATCGTGTCTTACGGTCGTATGCTTGAGCGCGTTATCCAAGCTGCTGACGAAGTGGCTGCTGAAGGCATCAGCGTTGAAGTTGTTGACCCACGTACCCTGATTCCGCTTGACAAAGAGATGATTTTCAACTCTGTTAAGAAAACAGGTCGCCTGATTTTGGTCAACGACGCTTACAAAACAGGTGGCTTCATCGGTGAGATTGCTTCACAAGTTGCTGAGAGTGACGCTTTTGATTACCTTGATGCGCCAATCATTCGCTTGGCATCAGAAGATGTGCCAGTTCCTTATGCCCGTGTTCTTGAGCAAGCCATGCTTCCAACTGTTGAGAAGATTAAGGCTGCTATCTACAAGTCTGTTAACAAGGGCTAATCGCTCAGACTCTTTTAGTTTTGCTTGTTCTTCGTTAGGTGGTCTTGTACGACTATCAGTGGTGTCTATGACTGCTTGACGAGACTGAGCTTATCTGAAGGTGTCTGGCTGCTAGTCAGTAGTAATTGACTAGCTCCGCCATTAACCAAAAAAATAACACAAAGAAAGGAACCCCCATGGCAATCGAAATTATTATGCCAAAACTCGGTGTGGACATGCAAGAAGGCGAAATCATCGAGTGGAAAAAGAAAGAGGGCGACGTTGTCAAAGAGGGCGACGTTCTCCTCGAAATCATGTCAGACAAGACAAATATGGAGCTGGAAGCGGAAGATTCTGGTATCCTGATTAAAATCGTTCGTGGCGACGGTGAGGTTGTGCCAGTCACTGAAATCATCGGTTACCTCGGTGAAGCAGGCGAAACAGTTGAGACGTCTGGCGAGGCTGTTGCAGAAGCGTCTCCGTCTATCAGTGATGCACCAGTTGTGGCAACAGAAGAGCCAGAAGCTGCTGTACCTGCGAAGTCTGAGCAGCCAGTACCTGCATTTAAACGCCCAGCGGGTGAAAAAGTCCGTGCGACCCCAGCGGCTCGTAAGGTGGCTCGTGATTTGGGTATTGACCTTGACCTTGTTACAGGAACAGGTGCCAACGGTCGTGTCCATAAGGACGACGTTGAGGCCTTCAAGGGTGCAGTTCCTAAAGCGACACCATTAGCACGCCGTATCGCTGCAGGCGAAGGTGTTGATTTGGCTAGCTTGACAGGAACAGGTGTCGGTGGCAAAATCACCAAAGAGGACGTTCTGGCAGCTATTGCTCCAGCACAAGCGCAAGCACCAGCTGCGCCTGCCAAGGAAGAAAAACCAGCCAAGGAATTGCCAGAAGGCGTTGAAGTCATCAAGATGTCTGCCATGCGTAAGGCGATTTCAAAAGGTATGGTCAACTCTTACCTGACAGCACCAACATTTACGCTTAACTACGATATCGACATGGCCAACCTCATGGCGCTTCGTAAGCAAGTCCTTGAGCCAATCATGAATAAGACAGGTCTCAAAGTGACCTTTACCGACTTGATTGGTCTGGCGGTCGTGCGTACCCTCATGAAACCAGAACACGAGTACCTCAATGCCTCTCTCATCAACAATGCTGAAGAGATTGAACTCCACCGCTTCGTCAACCTCGGTATCGCCGTTGGTCTGGACGCTGGTCTGGTCGTACCAGTTGTTCACGGTGCAGACAAGATGAGTTTGTCTGACTTTGTGGTAGCGTCTAAGGATGTCATCAAGAAAGCCCAATCTGGCAAGCTCAAGTCTAACGAAATGTCAGGTTCAACCTTCTCTATCACCAACTTGGGAATGTTTGGCACGAAATCCTTCAACCCAATCATCAACCAGCCAAACTCAGCGATTCTGGGTGTGGCAGCAACAGTACAAACCCCAGTTGTAGTGGATGGCGAAGTGAAAATCCGCCCAATCATGGGACTGTGCTTGACCATCGACCACCGTATCGTAGATGGTATGAACGGTGCCAAGTTCATGGTGGATCTCAAGAACTTGCTTGAGAATCCATTGGAGTTGTTGATTTAAAAATAAGCGAGCGTTAGCGAGCACAGTAGATACTGACGCCGTGATTATAGTATCATTGCTAGAGGCAATGATACAGGCAAACGGAAAGACTACAGGCTTTCCGTTTAGCCATGACATTCAAAATGGAAAGTTGCGACGTTTGGAAAACAATTCGATAATAATTATTTTCCAAACTAGTGCAAATCATAGTCAATTCTGACGGGAATTGACGTTATGATTTGCCTTGCGTCCCGACCACCTCAGTCAGTATCAAAAAGAAACCATAAAAAGGAGAAAATCATGGCAGTAGAAGTCATTATGCCAAAACTCGGTGTGGACATGCAAGAAGGTGAAATCATCGAGTGGAAAAAACAAGTCGGTGATGTCGTCAACGAAGGTGATGTCCTTCTTGAAATCATGTCTGACAAGACCAATATGGAACTGGAAGCAGAAGATTCAGGTGTTCTCTTGAAAATCGTTCGTGGCAACGGTGAAGTAGTGCCTGTTACAGAAGTGATTGCCTATATCGGCGCTGAAGGTGAAGTAGTTGAAGAAGGAGCAGCTCCAGCCGCAGCTGATGTGGCTAAGGCAGAAGCAGACCTCAAGGCAGCAGGTTTGGAAGTGCCAGCAGCTCCAGCTCAAGCGGCACAAGCGCCAAAAGCAGAATTGGCAGCTGATGAGTACGACATCATCGTAGTCGGTGGTGGTCCTGCTGGTTACTATGCGGCTATCCGTGGTGCCCAACTCGGTGGAAAAATCGCCATCGTAGAGAAGTCTGAATTTGGTGGTACCTGCTTAAACGTCGGCTGTATCCCAACTAAGACCTACCTCAAAAATGCTGAAATCCTTGACGGTTTGAAAATCGCAGCTGGTCGTGGCATCAACTTGGCGTCAACCAACTACACCATCGACATGGATAAGACCGTTGACTTCAAGAACACAGTTGTAAAAACCCTCACTGGTGGTGTTCAAGGTCTCTTGAAAGCCAACAAGGTAACCATCTTCAAAGGTCTTGGTCAAGTCAACCCTGATAAGACAGTAACCATCGGTTCAGAAACCATCAAAGGTCGCTCTATCATCTTGGCGACAGGTTCAAAAGTGTCTCGCATCAACATTCCAGGGATTGATTCTAAGTTGGTGTTGACCTCTGATGATATCCTTGACCTGCGTGAAATGCCGAAATCCCTCGCTGTTATGGGTGGTGGCGTTGTCGGTGTTGAGCTTGGTTTGGTATGGGCATCTTACGGTGTCGAGGTGACCGTTATCGAGATGGCTGACCGTATCATTCCAGGTATGGACCGTGAAATCTCTCTTGAGCTTCAAAAAGTCCTTTCTAAGAAAGGCATGAAGTTCTTGACATCTGTAGGTGTCTCTGAGATTGTTGAAGCCAACAACCAGTTGACCATCAAACTCAACAATGGTGAAGAAGTCGTCGCTGAAAAAGCCCTTCTTTCTATCGGACGTGTGCCACAGATGGCTGGACTTGAAAACCTCAACCTTGAAATGGACCGCGGTCGTATCAAAGTTAATGCCTACCAAGAAACCTCTATCCCAGGTATCTACGCTCCTGGTGACGTCAATGGTACGAAGATGCTCGCTCACGCGGCTTACCGTATGGGTGAAGTGGCTGCTGAAAACGCGATGCAAGGCAACCACCACAAAGCAAAATTGGACTTCACACCAGCTGCTGTTTACACACATCCAGAAATTGCCATGGTTGGTTTGACCGAAGAGCAAGCCATCGAGAAATATGGCAAAGACAACATTATCATCGGTCGCAACAGCTTTACTGGTAACGGTCGTGCCATCGCCTCTAGCGAAGCTCACGGTTTTGTGAAGGTCATTGCGGAGAAGAAATACCATGAAATCCTTGGTGTTCACATCATCGGTCCGATCGCTGCAGATATGATCAACGAAGCAGCCACCATCATGGAAGCTGAATTGACCATCGACGATGTTGCGGCATCCATCCATGGACACCCAACCTTCTCTGAGGTGATGTACGAAGCCTTCCTTGATGTACTTGGTGTGGCCATCCACAACCCACCAAAACGTAAGTAAGCTTAACTCTGTCATCTTGCGAAAGCAAGGGACAAGCTGAGCAAGCTCTACTTATGGGCAGCTTGCTCAATCTCAAACTAGAATGAAGCTCTCGTTGTTGTCAAACGAGGGTTTTGTTCGTTGTAAAAAGTAAGAATCCAGCGATGTGCTCAGAGGCATTGTAATGGTATATGAAGAGGAATCTCCAAACTACGCTTTAGTGACGGTCATCCATCTGCACCAGCTCCCTTTTAACTTCTTCCTAGCCCATTTTCTCAGGCATTTCTAGAAAGTCGCAAGCCCTTGGTAGGAGTCCGGTCTGCTCTGCGCTTCTTCTGTCAGTTTAGCCAGTTTTTTCAATCGTTGGTCTTTTCTTTCTCTGAGTTTTAGGCGATAGCCAGCTTGGTAGGGTGCCTTTCGGATAAGAGTTCAGAGAAATAGACAATATCAGGTTTAAGGTCACTGTGGGTATCATATGTTTTGAGCTGGATGCTCGCATTTGTCTGTGCTCGGTTTCTGGTAGGTGCTTGTAAGTAGATGTTTTGTAGAAGATGGCGAATGATAAAAAACAGTGAAAGTGCTTGTCAAGGCTATATTTTTGTGATATAATATCATTTGTGTGAAATAACAGCAGGACAAAATAAAGCTCGTCAACAGCTTGTCTGAAATACCAGTAACCTTTGCTGTTTGGGCGAAGGCAAGCTGCACGAATTAGGTTTGTCTACATCGTTATTTCCATAAAAATTTATTTTATGGAGGACATTGCTATGTCACGTTATACAGGACCATCTTGGAAACAAGCTCGTCGTTTGGGTCTTTCACTTACAGGTACAGGTAAAGAGCTTGCTCGCCGTAACTACGTCCCAGGACAACACGGACCAAACAACCGTTCTAAATTGTCAGAATACGGTTTACAGTTAGCTGAAAAGCAAAAATTACGTTTCACTTTTGGTATGGGTGAAAAACAATTCCGTAACCTTTTCGTACAAGCGACTAAAATTAAACAGGGTACGCTTGGTTTCAACTTTATGCTTTTGCTTGAGCGTCGTTTAGACAACGTCGTTTATCGTCTTGGTTTGGCAACAACTCGCCGTCAAGCGCGTCAGTTTGTTAACCACGGTCATATTCTTGTTGACGGTAAACGCGTAGATATCCCATCTTACCGTGTTGAAGTAGGTCAAGTGATTTCAGTTCGTGAAAAATCATTGAAAGTACCAGCAATCCTTGAAGCTGTTGAAGCAACTCTTGGACGCCCAGCTTTCGTGTCATTCGATGCTGAAAAATTGGAAGGTTCACTCACTCGTTTGCCAGAGCGTGATGAAATCCACCCAGAAATTAACGAAGCCCTTATCGTTGAATTCTACAACAAAATGTTGTAATACTTTTTTGGAAGTATGGGGCAGAAATGCCTTTATATCAAGCACTTTGGGGCTCTATCCCAAGGTGCTTTTTTGATTTTACTACCCTTTTTACTACCCCTGGGAGAAATTGGGTTAAGTAAGAGGGTCGTCGCAAAATGCGACACCCTTGTTTTTATAGATTGCTGATAGCTGCCTCAAAGATTGAGACGGCTTTTTTAGCCCCCTCTTGGGTGGCGTGGACATAGGTGTTTAGGGTCATGGCTATATTAGAATGCCCCAGCCTATACTGGAGGTCTTTAGGCTCAATCCCAGCGTAGAGCATGATAGTGGCGTGCGTATGGCGAAAACCATGGAAACTAATATCAGGAACGCCAGCAGCCTTAAAATGGCCTTGCAGCCTCTTTCTCAACATGCAGGCATGGGCGTACTTGGTGGTAAGAGGTGTAAAGACAACTGTTTCAGACCGTCCCAGTTGCCAGCTTTGGACTTGCTGGCGTTTTTTGTATTGTTTCAGGAGCAAAACGGTAGCTTTGTCTATCTCAATATCACGCACCCCAGCCTTAGACTTTGGCGTGTTGGTTTCCTGATACCTGTTTAGGGTTTTGGATATGCTGATAGTCCCCTGCTCTAGGTCAATATCAGACCATTCTAGGGCTAGGGCTTCGCCGATACGGCAACCGCTGGCCAGTAAGACCTTGTAAAGCACTAGTCAAAAAACGTTCCATAATCGGACAAGTCTAGGCTATCGAGGTAAGCCAAGAACTGTTTAAGCTCCTGATTGCTGAAAAATTTGACTTTCTGTTCTTTATTTTGTTGCTTACGTGGCACAATGACATCACGGGCAGGGTTATGCGGGATCAGTTGCATAGTGACCCCGTACTGGAGAATGCGGCGGTTGATATTGTTGAGAAAGCTATAATTAGCGTATGCTCCCTTTACTCCTCTATTGGCTCTATCAGCCCATTTGTTGACCTGTTGCTGGATAACTGGAGTAGTCAGCTTATCTAGCTTGTAATCGCCAAATACAGGCAAAATATGAAGCCTTACAATGCCTTCCATGGATTGCTGGGAGTTTGGTTTGATGGTATGGTGGTAGCTTTCCCACCATAGGGTCACCAGTTCCTTGTAAGTTGTGATGGTTGGTTTAGCCTTTGAGCAATTCCCATTAGCCACAAAAGCGTTGACCGCCTCCCTAACCTTGATTTTTACCCCTTTTTTGGTGGAAGCCGTGACCGTGGTGCGTGCTTTCTTACCTGTTAGCTTATCAATGCCCAGGTAAACACTAGCCCGGTAAACTGTTACCCCATTTTTCTTTTTATGTTCTGTAATGTTCATTGTCTAACCTCTTTTCTAACTATCAGCAGGCAAGCCGTTATCAAAGGTTTTAGATTGGGGTTAGGTTTATATCATGTCAGGGCTTACGAGAAGGCCTTTATTTTCGTTTCATTTCTTCTAGTAGAGAATACATAGCATCAATGTGGTTATATTTTTGAAATTCAGGATCTTGGTTTTGTGCAATAAAGTATACGTATTGTCTACCAGATTTGAATTTATTGATAGCTTGTTTTTCCACTAATTTTTTTAAATATTTTAAAATTGTATTTTTATGGATTTTTAGTTTTTCTTCCAAAGTCTCTCTTGTTATGAAACGGTTTTCGATTATTAACTCTAATATTTTTTTCTCATGTTCGTTATCAATATCTAGGTTATCTATAAGGGAAGTATCCCATAATGTAAGTTCAACTGAGTCTAATTCAGTTCGTAATTTGGGATACTTTAAATGACTCTCTTTAACTGCTTCCATTATTTTAGGGATACCAGTTCCCGCTTTTTCACATAAATTTAAAAACCTAAAAATTTCTTGTATTAAGTAGTTTCTTGGATCAGAATGTGCCCCACTAAAAAAGTCCTTTAGGTCAATTCTAAGTGTTCCGCCATTTGTGAATATATATCTATCAGAGTATCTAATTACCATTATCCCTTTTTCGCTTTTATAATCACTATGAATAAGGCTGTTAACGAATGCCTCACGAATTGCAATTCGTAACTTTGAAATCCCAATTCTATTCATAGAATTTTCTTGAATGTTAGAGTTGTCATTTAAAGTTAGATACAATTTTTCGATAACTAGGTGAAAGAAATTAAAAAGATTATCTTCTCCCCACGTACCATCATAGATTACTCGGTCTTTAAATCGATTATTTTCGGTAAATTCTTTTAAAACATATTCTACGTTATAGTGAGGAATAAACTCTTTTATGGCATTATGTGTTCCAAAAATTAATAATCCAGCCACAGTTGGTTTTATTTTATTGTCTGTACGATCTCTTCGTAGAGCGTTTATTTTTAAGAGAAATTGCTCGGTGTCTAATTTGGAAAAAGGGTGCTCAGCATTAATATTATCGAACTTTTCTCTATAACGGTTTATTGTTTCTCTATCTAAATCTAAAATAGAGAAATCCTGAACAAGTGTACTATCAAAACTTTCTTTTGCAGAATCTCTTAGCATCGCATTGATTTGTTCTTGTGAACACCTAAAATCACCAGTCCCCTGACGAAAATAGGTAGATGCTATATTGTCATTAAGATATATAGGTTTATCCTTGTAGTCAACCTTGTTAACAGGGATAATGATAATCTCTTTTCCTTTTATATTTGTGACTTCAACACTTTCTTCATTAATCACATTTCTATTAATTTTATTAGGGTTATTAAGTAAACTATATAATTCGTCCAGTACTTTATCGGAATCATTAACGCCGGAAATATAAAAATCTTTACTCTTTGTGTTTTCTGAGACCCCTAGAATTAACAGACCATTATTTGTATTAGCGAAGGAACAAATTGTTTTCATACCGTCTTTAGGGAAAGAATTTTTAGCTTCTTTAAATTCGACACTTTGGTTCTCCCCTGATAATAACAATTTTTGTATATCGTATTTTCTCATTTTTTCTCCAATCAATTCGCACACGCATTCGCACACGCGCAGACTAATAAGTTTGTTTCCTGTTAGCAAAAGGCGTTATTAAAGGATTTATCGATAACAATCAATTCGCACACGCATTCGCACACGCGCGGGAAAGTTTAAAAATCATCTTAGTTAATTTGTTTATAACTTGTGCCAGTTATTGTTATACCATTCCCTTACTGCATCTCTCGGAAAAGCTAATCTTCTTCCATATCCTCTATCAATCTTAGGAAAATCTTTCCGATAAATAAATTCAGGTAAGCGACTTGTAGAACAACCGAGCAAAGTTGCCAATTGTTTTTGGTTAAGTTCCAGGGGCAATGTCTGATCAATATCAATGACTTTTGTTTTTTCAATGATTACAGCCTGGATCATATCACCAAACTTATCAGCCATTTGTTGCATTAATTTATCCATGTTTCGATTTCCTTTCTAGGAACAGTAAAGTCACAATTAAACAGGCGCACAATATACGGCATTATATGACCTTGTCCAGAAGCCTAATTTGTGTATGCGGTTTTCAAAAAAATGATTATGCGCCTGCTTAATTCTGATAGCTAAGTTAGGTGTTTGATCAATCACGCACCCCACAAGCGGACTTCTATAAGTCCGTTTTTTCTTTTGGATTTGTGGTAGGTATGTGAAAGTATGAGGATAGACTACACCCTTAAGTATAGACATATCCCGTATATAGGAAAATGTTGGAAAAAGTAGGAAAAAAGTTGGTAGAACCAAGATGGCTAATAACGCCTAGAAATAGCCTTTTATCCATGTTAGTAGAGTGTGATTACTAAGAAATCCTAATGTAAAAACCTGTATAGGGCAACTGTCAAGCGATGGTTGATAGTTGGGAATGTTAACCCACCGAGCCTATATAGGCAGGTTGTGGGTGCGTGATGGTGTTGCCCTCAATCCCGCTGGAATGGTAGGACATGCGAACCAGGACATCATCAAGATAGCTATTTGAGTAGGGCATAGGTACCGCCTTTCTATTTGGATTGTGAGAAGGCTCTAGCAGGCGTTTTGAGAGCCTAAACTTTTTGGAGGGGAAAGATACCCCTAAGAGTTTTGAAGTCGTTAGAAGCCCAGTAGGAAGCTTCTGGTGGGGCGTAGAATGGATTATGGCGCGTGGGTTAATCGATAGTGTTAGCAAACTCTTGGGCTATTTCCATAACTATATCTTTTTGCTTTTGTGTTCCCATTGACCAAAAGACTAGTAATTTTCTATATTCTTCAGGTAAGTTAAAAATATTATTAACAAGATGGGTAATATCACGCATAGCTTCCTCTTTTGAGCTGTACCCGCCTAAGCCAAACTTTTTATTCTCAGTGTTGGCAATGTTAACGAGAGCGTCATAAAATTCATCTACTCTTTTCTCACCGATAGTATCAAAAAGAAGAAGCTCTATAGGTTCAGCTTTTAATTCAATTATATCTCCTACACTTTCGTGATGTACTATTTCTTTGCTTTTCAAAAAATCATTAGGGGAAATAAAATCACTATACCCCAACAGATACCCCACTGATACACCGAAGTAGTCCGCCAGTTGCTGGGCTTTGTCGGGTTTGATTTGGCTTTCGCCGTTTTCCCAGCGTTGATAAGTTCTAGGTGGCACTTGTAATTCAAGGGCTATTTCTTTTTGAGATAGCTTTTTTTCTTGCCTTAATTCTTTCAATCTGTTCATAAATTTCACGACCTTTCAAAAGTGATTATAACTAAGAATTAGAAAAAAGTCAAAAAATGGCGTAAAAAAATTCAAAAAGCTATTGACAACGACAAAAGATGGCGATATAATCTTAATCAAGATTTGATTGCGCCGAAAAACGACGTCAAATCCTACACCCCTCCACGACCTTTCATGATTTCAATCTATGGAGGGGGATTTTTTCAAAGAAAGGAGAGCGGCATGAGCAAACTGAAAGGCTATCGGGTCATGCTTGGACTGACACAGCAAGCAATGGCTGACAAGCTAGAAATCTCTTTACAGTCTTACAACAACAAAGAGACAGGTAAGACACCATTCAATGACAAAGAGCGCCTAAAAATCAAGTCTATGGTTACTGAAATTAAGCCAGATATAACCATTGATGAACTATTTTACAGTTAGGAAGGAGTGAGAAGATGAACCTAGTCTATCTTGACGGCAAAAAGGAGCCGTACACCACAAGCGAGATAATCGCTGAATGTGCTGGAGTGAAACATCACGCAGTACAAGAACATATCAGAAAGAATAGAGAGCGCCTTGAGCGTTTTGGGAAGGTCTCATTTCAAATGCGACCTTTACCGAGTGGACAACAGGCAAAAGATTATATTCTAAACGAGCAACAAGCAACCTTGCTGATTACGTTCTTAAAGAATACAGAGCAGGTCGCAACATTCAAAGAAAACCTGGTCAAAGCATTTTTTGCAATGCGTGATGAGGTGGCAGAATTTCGCTATCAGAGGGCTTTAGAGAAGCCCAAGCGTAAAACCCTACACGAGGTCATAGAACGCTGGGAAGAAGCCCCTAAACACGCGCATAGCACCGTTACAAACCTATTGCTTAAAGGTGCAAGCGGATTGAATAAGCGTCAGCTAGTGGCAAGCCGTGGCGGTCTGACAGGTATTGACAGCTTAACTAGTAAGGAACTAGTGAGATACCAAGCCTTGGAAGATATGGCTATCGCTATGATCAACCTGGGCATGAGTTACCAGGACATCAAGACCATGGTTTTCAGACCACAAGGCGCGTGAGAGCAACAAAAAAAGGCTTAACAGGGACCAACCAGCAAAGCCTTTGGGACAAAAAACTAGAACACCATGAAACAGTAGGCAAGCCGTTATCAAGGGTTTTAGTAAGTTTTTCTAGCTAGATTATACCATAATCGGCTAGGATTGACCAGACGGAGAGCGGGAACTCTTAAAACTATCCCCTTCCCCGACCATCAAAAGCAGGGGCAACCCGTATAGTAAAAAATCAAAAAACAGAGGTAAAACATGGAACAATTTTTTAAGGATTTTGAAGCAAAGTTACAAGTGACTGAGGAAAAGCTGGATATTCTGAGCGAGTGGCATATAGCCAAGGGGCATAATGGAGCTACTGAAATCGCAGAAGAATGCAGAATAGCTATAACGTCTTTATGGATTGAATTTTACAGGCTATCAGAGACTTATAAACAGCGTGAAGCCAGCCATGAAGCGTTTTATCAAGCTAATGTAGAAACAGTGATCAATGAATTACGCCAACAGGACGAGCGAGAGGCAACGGTTAACAGATTGCTGGATAGAAAACGTCCGAACTATTTACTTTTTGATTTGCTAGCAAAAGAGATGGAAACTTTTAGAACGGAAGACCAAGGGGATGTGTCCTCATTTTCTATCTGGTACTATCTACGCCGTCTAGTCAAAGAAGATTTAAAAGCAAGGGGTGTTATTTAATCATGAACGAGCTTAACCTAACCATGCCCCAGCTTTTAGCTTTGCTGGCTATTCTGCTCCCTCTAGTCACCGTTTTATTGGCTGACCTGCTGACAGTAAGGCAAGTTAAGCGGCCGGCCAACTAGGGGCAATCACCCAGCGTTTAACTTGAGCTATTTGAAAATATCCTATGCAGAGAAACAGCACAAGATAAGTCTTTTAATCACGGAGAAATCACGCACCGATAGCGTGAGCATTACACAGACAACACCATCAAACCAAGCGAGGTAAACCATGACACAAGAAACATCAAGCAAAAAAATCCAGCTATCAACTCAAAAATTAAAAGAGCTAGGAAGCCAACTAACCGATATCATGGGCAGGCTAGAAATGACTAACCATGCCATCGAGGGGCTAGAATTGGCACGGCGGAAAGACCGAGACACATTTATCCTGCTTAGTGGCAAGTTCCTAAATACAGCTTTTGAGCAAAACCAAAAGCTCTATGCCCTACTGGATAACATAGCCTTTTACTTACTGGAGTGCGACAACGCCAAAGAGCTAGAGGCTTATGCCAAGTCTAAAATGGAGGGGTAGCTCATGACTAAACAAATTGATTTTTCGGCAGACTATGAGGGCTTGAGTGGGCAGTTGTGCGACTTGGTAGAGGTCATAGACTTAGCTTTGGTATACGATGACAAAAAGACCGCTATAGATACGCTGAACGTGATCAAACACAGTCTGAACCACCTTAT
The DNA here is from genome assembly GCF_041807805.1 of Streptococcus sp. E29BA. Classification (NCBI taxonomy): domain Bacteria; kingdom Bacillati; phylum Bacillota; class Bacilli; order Lactobacillales; family Streptococcaceae; genus Streptococcus; species Streptococcus sp. E29BA. Next base: position 38,911 of record NZ_JBGTZA010000011.1, on the reverse strand, counting down.
CACGCACCATACAGCCAATGCTAACAGGCAATATCAGCCCCAGGAGGTTGCCCATGAGTGACAAGATTATTAGCTTGGAGCAACACCGCCAAGACCTAAAGCAAGTCAGCCTAGACTTATCCGAGTACAAGAACGACGGCACGCTTAATAGCATGATGACAGAAAGTGTTATCCAACTAACTGACCTAGTAAGGGGCTTGAGCGATATTGTTACAGGCCAGCAGACAGTCTTGGAAAGTCTGACCCATCGAGTGGAGCAACTGGAAAAAGCAAAGACAAGGAGAACATAAGAACATGGAGAGACTAGAAATGCAGGTCTTGGGATTGATACCCACAGGGCGACAACGCCCCAAACCAGCCAAAGAGATAGCCCAGGCGGTGAGTATCTCAGAACGGTCAGTTATGGACATCATCTCCTGGCTGATAAGCAAGTACCGAGTTCCCATTATTGGGGAGCGTGGCGATAATCACGGCTATTATATCCCAGCCGATGAGACAGAACGCTTGGAAGGGTTGCAGGCTCTACGCAACTAAACCACAGAGCAGACCAACCGCTTGAACGTGGTCACCTATTGCAGTTTGACCGAGTGGCGGACATTGCTAGAAAGCGAGGGCTAGGCTATGGCGTTATTATCACAGGAGGCGGAGCGTGAGCTTTTGGGCATTGTTGACCGCCGTTTCAGCGAGTTGGTGGCTTTTCAGCAGGCTAACGCTGATCCATTGGATTTAATCCCCCGTGAGGTTTTGCTGGAGAAGTTGGATATATCCAGCCAGACCTTGAGGAATTGGGAAAAGCTGGGAGGCTTGCAGCGTTACCAGCCACCGCTGGAGGATAGCAAGAAAATCTATTACCGCAAGACTGACATTTACAAGTTTTTGGCGGTGAGTTAGGAGGTAGGAAATGACAGGTAGACGATTAACACATCCAGGAGAGAAAAAACCGCAGAGGGCTATCTTGAAAGAGAAAAGCCGTCAGCTACCTCAGGGGGAGAAGGAACGGCGGCAGGAGCAAAAACGACTGAAAAAACTGAGACAGAAGGGAGGCAGACGTTGACTATCTACGAGAGTCGAGGGTTTGGCAATAGTCTATACCTCTACGATAAAAAAGCCCCGTTTGAGTATGTGGCCCAGTTTACCCCCCACGTCGTTCCCAAAGGAATTGACGTCGAGCGGTACAAACGCACATACGCCCCATATTGTTTGAGTGGCAAAGTTGAACCAAATGATCAGGGGGAATTGAAACGCAATAACGACAGTCTGCTCTATCGGGATTTGATTTTCCTTGATTATGACGAGATTGAATCAGGCGTAGACTTCCCTGAGGTTGTTTCTAAGGCACTCCAAGGGTATTCATGGATAATTTACCCAACAATCAAGCACACGCCTCAGAAGCCCCGCTATAGGCTTGTCGTAAAGCCTAGTCATAGCATGAGGGAACCAACTTATCGGGCCGTTGTTGCAGATATAGCCGAACGGATAGGGTTACCTTTTGACGTGGCAAGTCTAACATGGTCACAGCTCCAAGGCCTACCCGTGACCACTGGAGACCCAGCCGATTATCAGAAAATCATCAACCGAGGAGTGGATTACCCTGTCAAGTCTGTTCTGGATAAAGCACCCCAAGCAGTAAGGGGAGAAGATAGCCCCCAAAAAAGCAGCTAGTGGCAGGAGGGGGCAGACGGTGACCATGAGGGTTTTGGAGGTTCTTATCAATGGTTTTGGCGGTGAAGGTGGACGTAACGTCGCCATGGCCCGTTTTGTGGGGTTACTAATCGGCCGTGCAGTGAGGTGTGACGTCGCCACGGCTTGGGAGTTAGTGCAAGTTGCAAATAGTGTTACGGCGGATCCGCTGCCGTTTGCCGAACTGGAGCGGACTTTTGAAAGTATTGTAAAAACAGAAATCAGAAAGCGAGGACTAGGATTATCGAACTAGAAAAATTGCAGGAAGAGCTGGAACAGGCTCAAGCGTTAGGGGATTTTTCAGCGCCGGAGAGTATGAAAGAGCTCTATGCCGCTCTGCAGGCATTGGGTGAAATCTGGAGAGCGGAACACCAGTATATTGTCAACGCAGGGAAGGCTAACGAGAAAATCGTTACCCCTGTCCCAGAACCTAAAGACGTCGCCAAAAACTTAAGGGAGGTTTGCCACTTTGCTTTCATCGGGTACGGAAGTGCGACTGATAAAAGCCCGTTGTATTTATTCAACTTTGACACGGGGCTATATACGGATAGCGTTGACCTTTTTAACCGCCTATGCACTAAATTTGACAATAGATTAAAGCCTAGAGTGTGGGCTGACACAAGGGCCTTTATTCGGACCAGTACGAGGATAATGAAACCTTTTGAGGACAACAACCTTATCCCAGTTGCGAACGGCGTTTTTAATCTCAGAACAAAGTGGTTACAGCCGTTCTCGCCTAACTATGCCATAACAAGTAAGATTAAAACGGCATACCGAGAGGGGGCCCAGAAGCCTACGCTAGGGGGGTGGTTTGACTTTGACAAGTGGCTGGATAGCATAGCTTGCGGTGATTCTGAAATCGTCACGCTCCTATGGCAGGTTATGAATGAAGCCATCAACCCAAACCGAACCAGGAAGAAGATGGTTATCCTGACAGGTAGCGGCAACAATGGAAAAGGGACTTTCCAGGCCCTGCTTGAAAATTTAATCGGCCGTGAGAATGTCAGTAGCCTAAAACCTGATCAGTTTGGCGAAAAGCATTTACTAGCCGCCTTGAGCGGGAAGGTTTGTAATATCGGCGACGATATCACAGATAAGTACCTGGATAGCGTTTCGGACCTGATGAGTGTTGTAACGGGGGACACTATTCAGGTTAACCCGAAGCATCAACAGCCCTATGAGGCGACTTATAGACTGCTTTGCATTTTTTCAGGCAATGGACTGCCCCGAAGTCGGAACCGCTCAAACGGCTGGTATCGTCGCCTGTGTGTTGTTCCATTTAACGCCGACTTTAATGGAGAGGCTGAACGTCCAGAGGTTAAAGAGGTCTTTGTCAAGGACAAAGAGCTGCTGGAGTGGATTTTACACCAAATCCTAAACATGGCCGATTTTGAAAAATTTGTAGAACCTATGGCATCAAAGTTGTTGCTAGCTGAGTACAAGGAGAATAACGATTTTTACTACTCTTTTGTGGTTACGGAGTACATCCTGAAAGGTTATCATGAGTTAGTTCATGTTCCCTTGCCGATTGTGAAAATGTGGCTAGAGGAACACGTAGAGAATGAAGGGGTCAAAAGTGCTAACTTGTGGGGATTTGGTAAGAAAGTCGTGGAGGTGCTTAACAGGGAAACGGAAGGCACCTACGAAATAAAAAGTGGTCACGTCAGAGAGGAAGATTATGCCGTTTTGGACCCGCTGGGGTTTTACCGAGATAGGTTACAAAACAAACCCAAGGGGGTACGCCTAAAAGGTGACCAAGGTGACCAAGAAGTGACCGAGATTTTTTAGTTGGTCACCCAGCAGAACCCTTGCCACGACTGACTTTTACGGCACTAGGTGACCAAGTGACCAAGATTTTTATTTATTTATATATATATATATAGTGAAAGTATATATAGCTATATATAAAAAATAGAACTAATTTTTTTCAATCTTGGTCACCTCGCTTTTTTGGGGCTAAAAACCCTTGATACTGCTGGTTTTTGAGGTGACCAATTGTTTTTTAGAAGTTGGTCACCTCAAGGAAATTTTACATAATTTTAGACAAAAAAGGAGAATCGAGACGATGACAGAGACAGATTTTTTGGGGCAAGAGCTGGAAAACATGGATCGGCAAAGAGCTATTTACATGGCTGACGACACCCCGGTTACGGATGAGGATATTCCAAAACTGCTAGAGATTGGGGCAAAGTTGCGAGCGACTGATACCAGCTTAAATGTATATGAACTCTATAAGCACCCAGAAGCCAGAGCCAAGCTCTTTGCACAAATTACCGAGGCTTGCTATATGGCTCTAGGTAAAACACCGACACAAGCCCAGCGGTTAATCTTTGGTGAGTATCTGGAGGGGCAATTTAAGACCACTATGCAGAAACTCGTCAACCAAACCGATACCCAAGCCCTGGGTGAGCTTATCGAAGTTCTGGAACTTGACGGGGCACAGCGGGAACAGTTTGCAAAAGATATGGCGGTAAGTGGGCTATTAGCTAGAAATGAGGTGGACGAATGACCGAGCGGACTTTTAGCTATACCTTTGCCTATCGCCCTGATATGCTAGCCTTTAAGAATGGCTTGGTCGGCTATTTTGTGGGCAGTCACGAGGGGCTGACCTATGCCATTGACTACGGCAAGGGGAAAGTATCGGTGACCTATGAGCATGACAAAGACCTATCAAGCGACTTGGAGCGAATAGCTAGGGCTTTTGATAGCAAACAGAAATAGACAAATATAGACAGATTGGAGGGGGAATATTGAAAATCGAAAAGGACTTTATTTATTTTGAAAGAAATGGTAAAATAGATTTAGTAATAAAGCCAGAGTTTGGAAGTATCACTTTAAAAATCCAGGATGGTGTAGTTACTGAAGTCGAGACAATCGATAGGAAAAAATATAAAAAGCTGACTTAACAAGGATTTAAGAGGCGACAAGGTATAGGAATATCTTGCCGTCTCTTTTTGTTTTTAATAAAAGTTTGGAGGAATAAAAATGGTAGATTATAAACGTATGCTTGAAGAAGCGAACGCAAAAGGCATCAAGGCTTATGGAGAAGAAGCTTGGGAAAAAGCTAAAAAGAGCGGCCAAACTTTTGAGGGAACGACCCCAGACCCTAGAGAGGTGGGGCTAGGAGAGAATGACCCGTGGACGTTACTTACTAACGAGATAGCGAAAAAATTTGAAAATCCGTTAGATGGGTACTCAAATGCCAAACGTGCTGAAGAGATATTAGAGTTAGAAAATCATGCTCAGATATTAGTAAATGAATTTAATAACTGGGTCAAAAATTTAGAACAAAATAACGATTACAGCGAAGAAGGGAAATATAATCTTTATCAAGCCAAGCGGCGTGAGACTGAAATCCAACTAAAGGAGCTTGGAGACCGTCAGCATGAGCTCCAAGTTGAAATTGGAAAAACTCGCTATAATTCAATGGAGAAGGCATTCGCAACCTTAAAAAGCGAGTTGAAGCCGTCTGACTTGTCTGCCGGTGACATTGCTTATATCACATCATTATTAGAGAAAGACAATAGTCAACAAGCAAGGGTTGAACTAGCTAGTGAATACAACTATCATTTATCAGCATTGAAAATTATAAATGCTTATCGGAGTAAAAATAACCCTACCGATCATGAGATTTTGCATCCATTAGAAAATCAGTTACGTTCTAAACCTAGCTTATATAGATTAACCGAGTTTAGAATGGGTGGTTTAGGACGCTATACCCATCAAGTCTTAAGAAATTTGAATAATAAGATTATCCACGGATTCGAGACCGAAGGCACGGGTAAAATTGTATGATAAACCGTCATACGGTAAAAAAGAGAATAGGGAAATTAATTGCCAACCAACCCGATTATCGGAAGTACCCGGATTTTGATGAAATGATTCAAACGTTACAAAAAGGTGAAGCGATAGATTGGGAAAAGTATCGGGTTACCCCCATTCTTAGAAGTATCATAGAACAATTAGCTGATCAAGGAGGTGAACTAGAATGGATGAGAAACTGACCCCTAAACAAGAAAAGTTTATGCTTGCTTTATCTACCAGCCCTAGTGTTGTGAAGGCGTGTGAGGTGGCGGGTATAGCACGGAGTACAGGGCAAAAGTATTTGAAATCTGTTGTGTTTCGTAAAGCTTGGCGTAATTATAAAAGTGAACTGATGGCCCAGACCACAGCCCAGCTGCAAAACGCTAGCCTTGAAGCGGTGCAGGTTTTGCGGGAAATTATGCTAGATGCTAATACTAGTCCTTATGCTAGGCAGCAGGCCGCCCAGACTGTCCTTTCCATGGCCTACAAATCCCACGAGGTGGAGAGCGTGCAAGAGGTGCTGGAAGAGTATGAAATCAAATTTTCGGAAATGCTAGACCGATAAGAAGTTATGAGATAAAGATTTATTATTTAGAAAGTGGTGATTTTCAGAACGAACAAATACTCTGGATAAACCATAGCAAAAACCCCCGCGGTTTGGCCGCAGGGTAGAAAGTTTCAACAATCTTTCTACCACAGGAGGGGCAACAATGACCACGGAAGAACTAAAACAGAGGTTAGAGGGTATTAAGTGGATTGATAAGGAAATCAGCTCACTCTATCTGGAACTTCAGTATTTGGAAACAGGTCTCTTTAAGCAGACAAGACTAACGCAGACTAGGGTGCAGACTAGCAGGGTAAACATTACGGAAAATCAGTTAGTTGCCCAGTTAACGCTTAAGGAAGATATAACGAACAGAATTAACAGGTTGACTAAAGAACGTATGGAGCTGGTCAGCCTAATTGATAGTCTAAAAACCCCCAAGCATCGATTAGCATTAAACCTTTACTATGTTCAGCAAAAATTAGACATAGAGGCAGGGGAGGCAATGGGCGTAAGTGGACAAACATTTTTTAGATACTTGAGAAAAGCACTTTCTGAACTTGCTGAGGTGTTAGATCATGTAGAATCTGACCATGAAAAGAGCTGAGATTAGTCTGAGGTTGTCACAGGCTACACAGACCAACGAGAACAGGGCAAATCAAGCGACTAGCTAAATATAGGCTACCCCCCTCTAAAATCGCTCTACGGCTTTTATATGGCGTTTGAGAGGGCGACGGATTTTCAAGGGCCCCCTTTTTTCTTGTATATAAAACATTTGTAAAAAACAAGTGTTTCATATTGACAAGTGTTTCAAACAAGTGTATAATAGTGTTAAAGATAAGGAAAGGAGATAGCCGATGACCACACGGCGAGAACTTGAGAAACTAGCTAAGGCTAAAGGGTTCTACCCAACGGATAAAGGCAAAGGGTCTCATACCCTTTGGGAACATGAGGACGGCAGAACAGTCCTAATCAGCAATCCAAAACAAAAAGACTATAAACCTAAGACCTTAAACAATGTTTTGAAAGTCTTGAACGAGAAATAGGGGTAAGCTCTACCCCTTGCCCTTTTGGGCGGTCATCGGCTAACCAAAGATTATGAAGTACACTTATTTAGCTATTTTTGAGGCAGACCACGAAAACGGCGGTTATACTATCACGTTCCCAGACTTTCCAGGGGCGATTAGTGAGGCAGACACATTGAGCGAGGCGGTTTATAATGCCCGTGAGGTGCTGGAGATTTACGCCCTTATGTTTGAAGATGAGGGCAAGGAGTTCCCAGCGGTATCATCTTTCAAGGCTCTTGCGGATAAACTGACCAGCGATGATGACATTATCCAAGCGGTAACGGTGGATAGTGAGCTGGTGCGTGAACGTGAGCGGTCAAAAATCGTCAATAAGACAGTAACCTTGCCTAGCTGGTTGGTCGAGATTGGCAAAGAAAGAAAGGTCAATTTTTCCCAGCTCTTGCAAAAGGCAATCCGTGAGGAATTGCAAGTATAAGCCTAGCCCCTAGCTGGGCTTTTCTGCTGCTATCACGCACCCCATGAGGCGATACTATCAGAATACACTAGGAAACAGTAAAACGCAGTAGCAAGCGGTGCGTGATTGTGGTATAATTTAGTTAAAGATAGAGGTTCGAGCACCCATTGGAGCGCGGACACTCTATTTTTTCAGCACAAAAGAAAAGCACCTTGTGGGGTGCTAGTTCCTTGCCCGCTGAACTCGTGGAAAGATGACCTTTTTAGGTCGTTTTTTACTGACTTTTTGCTGACTTTTAGCCCTCCGATAATGTTTAATAACGCAATGGTGTTTTAGCTGAAACCCTTGAAAATACTGGTTTTTGGGTAGGGTAACGGAGGATAAGGTAAGCCCATTTTGACTATACAACAAAATGCTTTAATCTGATTATAAAGTATCTGAAAATGTTGCTCTTTGAAAAAATTCCCTTTTTAAAAATTTCCTAGAGCTGACTTGTAGAACGTAATGGCTTTTCATTATGGCTTAAAGTCATAATAAGATAACGTCCATTCAACGAGCGTTAGTCAAGTAATCAAGTAGCCTGGACGTTGACGCGGTTGGAGAGAATCACCTTATAGGCGGTGTAAAAACCACCCTTGAAAACGAGTGATTTGGATTTAATCCGTCAACCAACTAATAACTTCTTCACGCGGTTTGCGTGTTTTAGGGTGTTTGGGGTCACGTAAGCGGTAGCCTAGAGATAACATGGTCACTAGACCTTCTTTGTTTTGGTCGATAATGCCTGCTTCTGTCAATAGACGATTGACTTCTTCCTGATGGAAGCCTTCGATAGGACAACTGTCAATCCCTAAAAGAGCAGCACAAGTCATCACATTACCTAGAACGATATAGGTCTGCTTGGCTGTCCAGTCAAACAGAGCCCGTTCATCGTCCGCCATCGCCATATCGCGTGTTTGAAATGCCTTATAAAGCGCCAAACGACTGCTTAAATCAGCTTCGCTAGTTAAGCCTCGTCGCACTAAACTTTGCCGCATGCTCTCGCTATCGTAGCGGGCATTTTTTTCTGCGACCAGAAAAAAGAAGTGACTGGCTGTCTCAAATTGCGGAATGGCTCCCCAAGAAACGGTCTTTAGAGCATCTTTCAACTGACTGTCCAGTTTATGATTATCAATAGCGATAAATCGCCAGCCCTCTAAGCCGACAGAGCTAGGACTTTGGTGAGCGATATCAAGGAGTAGCTCAACGTCTTCCCTCGCTAACTGCTGTTCGCTATAGACACGAACGGCTGTTCGAAAATCACTAGCCGTTCTAATGGCATGTCTCATTTCCTGGTGGTCCATACTATTCTCCTTGTTCTTCTTTAATGGTATCCTCTGTTTCATCCAAGTAACGAATCAGCGTTTTTTCTGTCAAAATATCAGAGTAGGTATAAGACTCGATGGAGGTTTGACCTGTCAATTCATCGGTAAACTCGATGACAAATAAGGAGGGATAAACCTCTGATAGGAGACCTTGCTTAATATTTTCTCGTTTTCTCCCGTTTTCTAAGGTTAATTCGACAATTTGCCCCTCGTGAGCCTTGATGTCTTCCTTGATTTTTTTCATTTTTGCAACGTCTGTAAATGCATCACTCATGTGTTTCTCCTTTTTAATGGTATGTAATATGTGGGAAATCCTTAAGAATGTCGTGGTGTACTGCTTCTAGCCAAAGCTTAGGACTGTTCAAGGTCAGAGCCTTAATGGGCAGGTAGACTGGCTTTGCCCCATCCAAGAAGTCAGCAATCAAGTATACCTTTGGCAAGCGTTTTAAGCTCCCACTAACTTTATAGTAACTCAGCCGAGAGACCCTAGCTAAGGGCACAACTGTAAATTGACCGACGCGATAAGAAATCAGGTGTCCCTTGTAGATGAGCAAACCAAACTGATGGTCAATAAAGCTAGCCCTCGTCTCAAGAGCAGATATTTGACCGTTTAATTCAGGAAACTGATTGAAAAATTGGGCATAATTCTTTTGGTTAGCAAGAATAATTTTCCCAGCCCAGACTAATAAGCCCAGTCCAAGCACGGTAAAAACTGCCATAGACATGTAGCCTATGTTATCAGCCTCTTGCCGTTCAGTAACAAATACCCATAAACAGGTACCTAGTAGCACCACTCCCTTGATCAAGTATTCGTAGATACCGCCCAACAATCGCTTTTTCACTGGTTTCTCCCCTACCTATTCTCTTCATAAGGTGCGATACTAGAAAACTTGTTGTATTCTTTTTGGAAAATCAATTTAACGGTTCCCCTGGCTCCTGCTCGGTTTTTTTCCAGAATAACTTCAATGATATTATCGGGTAGCCTGTCATTACCGTCCGCGTCTTTGTTATCGCGGTCATAGTAATCATCGCGATAAAGAAAAGCAACGATGTCCGCGTCTTGCTCGATGGACCCCGATTCGCGGATGTCAGATAGAACTGGGCGTTTGTCCTGCCGCTGCTCAACCCCACGAGAGAGCTGACTGAGGGCGATAACAGGAACTTTTAATTCCTTGGCTAAGATTTTCAACTGGCGAGAAATATCTGACACTTCCTGTTGGCGGTTTTCAGGTCGTGTACCCGTAATCAACTGCAGGTAGTCAATAACAATCAGTCCCAAGGGCTGTCCTAACTCTTGAGCCAGTTTGCGGGAACGTGCTCTGATTTCTGTAATCTTAATCCCTGGGGTATCGTCAATGTAAATCGGTGCCTTGGCAAGGTTGCCCATGGCTATGGTGACATTTTGCCAATCTTGGTCAGTCAGTTGCCCTGTCCGCAAACGATGGGCATCAACCACACCTTCGGAAGCCACCATCCGGTCGACCAAGCTCTCTACGCCCATTTCCAGCGAGAAGATAGCGACGGGCTGATGTTGCTTGGTACCAACGTTTTGTGCGATATTGAGGACGAAGGCGGTTTTTCCGACTGCAGGACGTGCCGCAAGGATGATGAGCTGATCGGGATGCAAACCTGTGGTAATCTTGTCCAAGTCCCGAAAACCAGTTGGCAAACCAGTGACATCACTTGTCTGATTAGCACGCACCTCAAGATTTTCGTAATTTAGTGCCAGAACATCAGCGATTCGTTTGAAGCCACTGCGATGATGGTGTTCACCGACATCAACTAGAGCTTTTTCAGCCTCTGCTAATATTTCCTCAGGTGACAGACTGCCATCGTAGGCCTGATTAACCGACGCGGTAAGCCGATAGATGATTTGCCGAAGCATAGCCTTTTCAGCAACGATTTGGGCATAGTAGTCAACATTGGCTGATGTGGGAACGCTATTGACTAGCTCTGCGATGTAGGTCAGGCCACCGACAGCCTGTAAATCACCCTGATTATCCAAAATTGACCGGACTGTGGTTGCATCGATGGCTTCGCGACGGTCACTCAAGGAAAGCATGGCTTGAAAAATGATACGGTGAGCAGGCTTATAGAAATCCTCTGGATTGATGAATTCATGCACCCCGACCAGTTTATCAGGTGCAATAAAAAGAGCGCCCAAGACAGATTGCTCAGCTAACAAGTCTTGGGGTTGTACCCGCATTTCTTGAAATTCTGTCACGAGGACACCTCCTGTTTAGATGATTTAAGCTTCTTTGATGTGCAGCTTGATTTGCCCATCAACGTCTTTGTGAAGTTTCACAGGGACTTCGATCAAGCCGATAGCACGAATCGGATGGTCTAGTTGAATGCCTCGTTTATCAACAGTCAAACCAAACTGTTTTTTCAGCTCTTCGGCAATTTTCTTGGCAGTGATTGAGCCAAAGGTACGACCGTCTGGCCCAACCTTTTCAGAGAATTGGACACGATGCTCTTCCTTATCCAACTCAGTTTTCAAGCGTTTGGCTTCGGCTAAGAGCTCAGCAGCGTGTTTCTCTTCAGATTTTTGTTTACCTGCTAACTCACCAATCGCTTGATTAGTGGCTTCTTTGGCGAGATTTTTTTTGATAAGAAAGTTTTGAGCGTAGCCCGTAGGAACTTCCTTAATCTCACCTTTTTTACCTTTTCCCTTAACATCTTGTAGAAAAATAACTTTCATACTCGTTACTCCTTGTCTATCGTAATTTCTTCTATTTCGGTTAGTAAAATATCCCTAACTTGTCGTGTAGATTGGCTATCCAACTGGGCGGCTGCCACATTGAAGTGACCGCCACCGCCGAGGCGCTCCATCAGGCGCTGCACGTTGATATCTTTTTTACTGCGCGCAGAAATAGCGACAGTGCCATTCGCTGTTCTGGTGATGACAAAGCTGGCTTCGATACCAGCCATCTCAAGAAGGGCATCTGCTGCTTTGCCTGTCTGAGTATTGGTATAGACGACATTTTCATCACCTGTAGCGATAATGACCCGCTGACCGACGAGCTGCCCTGCCATAATCAGCTGGTTTATTTGACGGTATTCGTCAAAGTTTTGAGCGGAGATTGTCTGAATAGCGACGCTATCGCTACCATATCGGCGCAAGTAACTCGCCACATCAAAGGTACGGCTGGTTACTCTGGCAGAAAAATTCTTGGTATCCAGCATGATGCCTGCCATTAAAACGCTAGCCTGCAAGCGACTAATCGGTTTAGGGGCGTTTTGAAACTGAATCAGCTCGGTGACGAGTTCACTGGCTGAACTAGCTCCTGTTTCGATAAAACTAAGGCTGGCATTGTCAGGGAAGTCCTCATCTCGGCGATGATGATCCACGATAATCACCTCACGAAACTGCCGATAAAACTCTTGGGATAAGGTCAGCGCGAGTTTTGAATGGTCAACCATAATTAAAAGCGAACGCCGTTTAAGGTGACCAAAAGCTTCTGCCAGTGTTAGTAGTCGTGTGCTCTCGTCATGTTTTAAATAGCTGATAGCCCGCGCTACATCATCGGTCATGCTCTCTGGGTCATACACTGCATAAGCCTCATCAATCACCTGTGACGCAAAAACCTGCATACCGACACTGGCAGCTAAAGCATCCATATCCGTCTGCTTATGCCCAACGACAAACACATTATCAGCATGCTTGATTTTCTCTGAGATAGCAGACATCATCGCCCTGGTGCGTGTCCGAGAGCGTTTGACGGTAGAGGTGCTACCGCCACCAAAATACTGCACATCTTTATCTGGCAGGTTCTCTTTGACGACAACTTGGTCACCGCCTCGAACCATGGCAAGGTTAAGGTTATTTTGAGCCACTCGACCGATATCCTGATAATCGTGACTACCATAAGCAATTCCGATACTCAGCGTTAAGCCTAGTTCAAGCTCCTTTGCTGCCTGACGGAATTGCTCCAGCAAGGCAAACTTTTCCTCAATTAACTCCGTCAAGACCAAATAATCTGTGAACAAGTAGAACCGATCCATTTCGGTTCGACGATAGAAAATCTTCTTTTGATTGGCAAAATCAGAGATAAAATTCGCCACAAAACTGTTGATTTGTGACACCTCTGCATCAGCCAAATTGTCCGTCATGTCATCATAGTTATCAACAGAAACAACCGCGATAACCGGACTAAACTCGCTCAAGATTGGTGCTTGAACCTCTGGTTGGTAGGTGTGCCAAAAGTAAAGCATCCCTTTAGCACTATCCGTCGTCACCATCAGGAGGGTGTCCCCAAGTTTAACAGTTCCTTGATGGTTATGCCTAAACAACTCAAGGACACTGTTGGCATCAAAGTCACCGTCTTCTGTGGTCAATAGCAGAGCAGCATAGGGATTGAACCAGGTCACATGTTGATGGTCTTCAGAAAACTGAACCACACCAACGGGCATCTGATCCAGCAAAGTGGCTAAGTTATCCTCCATTTGATCTGCTATCCGTTCAACTTGTTCATTTTCAGACAAATCATAGCTGAACTTTTGGTACAAAGATAAACCGACCAGAGCAATCATAACTCCCAGCAACAAGAAGAAAAACCAAATAGATTGCCCAACCAAGACATGACCCAAAGCCAATACGCCATAGCAAATCAAACCAATCATGATGAGATGGTTCTTATCAAATCGAAATTTTTTCATGTTAAACCTCTTAATGCCTTATTATATCACAAAAAAGCTCTAAAGGATAGCAATTTTAGATTGGGAATGAAGGACCGTAGAGACGGTATGGCAACCATGCCAGGATACCTTAAAGATAGGCAAAGCAAGTCCGATGAATGTCGGTGCTATTATACGGATTTACTAAGTTATCATGAGGTAGTAAAGTGGGTTGCTTGACGATTAAGGTTCTTTTAAGGAAGAAGGCTTATCATTAACTCATCTTTTTCATAAATCTCCTAGTTAAAGCCCAGCAATTTGCTGGGCTTTAACGTTTTTTCTACTCAAAACGTCAAAATTTTGCTACAATAATATCCAGCAACTGAAAAGGAGTATGAACGAATGACACGTTTACAAGATGATTTTTACAAGAGTGTTAACGGTGAGTGGGAAAAGACAGCTGTGATTCCAGATGACAAGCCAACGACAGGTGGCTTTATGGATTTGCACCTGGGCATAGAAAAGCTCATGCTTGAGACTACGGACAAGTGGTTGGCAGGTGAGGATGTGCCGACAGATCCTATTCTGCAAAACTTCGTCAAGTTCCATCGCTTGGCGGCTGATTTTGACAAACGTGAGGCTGATGGTGTGGCGCCAGCCATGCCCCTGATCGAGGAAATTCGTGCCCTCAACTCTTTCAAAGCCTTCACTGATAAACTAGTAGACTTTGAGTTTGCAGGTAAGCCCAACCTCCTGCCGTTTGGGGTGTCGCCTGACTTTATGAACGCCCAGCACAATGTCCTTTGGGCTTATGGTATGGATACCATTCTCCCAGACACAACCTACTATGAGGACGGTCATGAGAAGGGAGCGGAGTTGTTGGCGAAATGGCGGAGCTGCCAGGAAGAGCTCCTACCTCACTTTGGTTTTACAGCTGAGGAGATTGCCGATATGCTGGACAAGATCATCGTCTTGGATGCCAAGATTGCCCAGTATGTCCTATCAAACGAAGAGTCAGCCAAGTATGTGGAGCACTACCACCCTTACGACTGGGCAGACTTTACCGCTCTGACACCAGAGTTGCCACTGGATAGGGTGTTCACAGAGATTTTGGGGCGTTTGCCAGAGCAGGTTATCGTGCGCGAGGAGCGTTTCTGGACAGGCTTTGCTAAGGAATTTTATTCAGAAGCCAACTGGCCAGCCCTCAAGGCAAGTCTCTTGAGTTTGGCGGCGCAACAGTACACCAGCTACCTAACAGACGAGATCAGGGTTTTAGCGGGAGCTTATGGGCGTCACCTCTCGGGGACGCCACAAGCCATGGACAAGAAAAAAGCAGCTAGTTACCTGGCCCAAAGTCCTTATAGCCAAGCCATCGGTCTCTGGTATGCGCAGAATTACTTCTCGCCAGAAGCTAAGAAGGACGTTGAGGACAAGGTGAGAACCATGATTGCAGTTTACAAGGAGCGCCTAGAGACCAACGACTGGCTCAAGCCCGAGACTCGTGACAAGGCCATCGCCAAACTCAATACCATCGTGCCACACATCGGCTACCCAGAAAAACTCCCTGAGACCTATGCGCAAAAAATCATCGATGAAAACAAGTCTCTAGTCGACAATGTTCAGAAATTAGCAGAGATTTCTATCCGTCACGGTTGGAGCAAGTGGGATAAACCTGTTGACAAGTCCGAGTGGCACATGCCGGCTCACATGGTCAATGCCTACTATGACCCTCAACAGAACCAGATTGTTTTCCCAGCGGCAATCTTGCAGGCGCCGTTTTACAGTTTGGAGCAGTCTTCATCTGCTAACTATGGGGGGATCGGTGCGGTCATTGCGCATGAGATTTCCCATGCCTTTGATACCAACGGTGCCAGCTTTGATGAGCATGGGAGTTTGAAAAACTGGTGGACAGACGAGGACTACGCGGCCTTCAAAGAGCGGACAGACAAGGTTGTCGCTCTCTTTGATGGACAGGATTCTCACGGTGCCAAGGTCAATGGCCAGCTGACGGTATCTGAAAACGTGGCAGACTTAGGAGGTCTTGCCTGTGCCTTAGAAGCTGCCAAGAAAGAAGCTGACTTCTCAGCGGCAGACTATTTCACCAACTTTGCCACCATCTGGCGTTTGAAAGCTCGTGAGGAGTACATGCAAATGCTGGCTAGTGTTGATGTCCATGCCCCAGGTCACTTGCGTTGTAACTTGCAAGTACCAAACTTTGCTGAATTCCATGAGACCTTTGGGGTCACACCAGCAGATGGTATGTGGCGTGATGAAGCGGATCGTGTGATTATCTGGTAGTCATTGACGAGTGTCTTGTCAGTGATTGACGGTAATGATGTAAAAGTGACGAGTCAAACGATTCGCCACTTTTTCGTTGTTAGATTCGTTGTTATAATAGTTCTCTTAATTGGTCGACATCTTCCTGCGTGGTTGACCAGCTGGTTGTTAGGCGGATGACGGTACGGTTATCATCATAAGGTTCCCAGATGGTATAGACCATTGACTCAGCGAGCTTGCTCAGCTGGCTATTGTCGATGATCACAAACTGCTGGTTTGTCGGAGAATCGATGTAAAGGTGGTAGCCTTTTTCAAGGAGAATCGTTCTGACTTGTTCAGCGAGTTTGATAGCGTGACGCCCAATAGTTAGGTGTAAGTCATCAGTAAACAGGCGATCAAATTGAACACCAAGAACCCGCCCTTTTGCGAGAAGAGCGCCGTGTTGCTTGACGATACTGGTGAAGTTTTTCGGCATGGGCTGTCTGGTAAAGACTAAGGCTTCACCTGCTAAAGCACCGATTTTTGTGCCGCCGATGTAAAAGACATCACAAAGCTCTGCTATTGTCGGCAAATCGACATCTGTCTCGGTCACGGCTAAGCCATAGGACAAGCGTGCGCCGTCAAGAAAGAGCGGTAAGGTGTAGTGACGACAGATTGAAGCGAGGGCTTCTAACTCCGCTTTGGAGTAGAGTGTGCCATACTCTGTCGGATGTGAGATGTAGACCATACCTGGTGCTACCATGTGTTCTTTGGCATCATCTTGGTAAAACTGTTCGAGATAGGCCTTTAGTTTATGGGCAGAGAGCTTGCCTTGTTCGTGAGGGATTGTTAAGACCTTGTGACCAGTATACTCAATCGCGCCTGCTTCATGGGTGTTAATATGCCCAGTGTCAACAGTTACAACCCCCTCATAGGAGCGAAGGAGGCTTGCGATGGCAACTTGGTTGGTTTGTGTTCCTCCTGTTAAAAAGAACACGTCTGCATCTGGTGATTGGCAGGCCAGCTTGATTTTTTCAGCTGCTCGTTTGGTGTAGTAATCTGTCCCGTAGCCAGCTAAATTTTCAGTGTTTGTTTCTAACAAGGCTTTGAGTAGCTCGGGGTGAGCCCCTTCGTTATAATCATTTTCAAAATGTAACATGGTATCTCCTTTCGTGTTAGGACTAGCTTATCATTTTTTAGTTAAAAAGCAAGATTTTTTTGTCACTGATGGAAGAGAATGTCAGTGTCGGAACCACTTCATGGGCTATTTTTCTTTTTATCTTGCTGTGGTATAATGGTATAAAGGAGACTCTATGTACGACTATATCAAAGGCACACTGACCAAAATCACCGCCAAGCACCTCGTGGTCGAGGCTTATGGCATCGGCTACCTACTTCATATCGCCAATCCCTACCGTTTTTCAGACCGTGTTGGTCAGGACGTCCAGCTTTACCTCTATCAGGTGGTGCGTGAGGACGCCCAGCTCCTCTACGCTTTTGCCAGCGAAAGTGAGAAAGAAGTCTTCCTCAACCTCATCTCGGTCACAGGGATTGGACCAACCACCGCCCTCGCCATCATCGCAGTGGACGACAATGACGGGCTGGTCGCCGCCATTGACAGCAGCAACATCACCTACCTGACCAAGTTCCCCAAGGTCGGCAAAAAAACAGCCCAGCAGATGGTGCTGGACTTGGCTGGCAAGTTTGAGCCTACGGCTACTTCGGCTGACGCCAATAGCAGAGCTGCTCTGCCATTGACCCCAGAAAACACCGCTCTTGAAGAAGCCATAGAGGCCCTTCTGGCCCTCGGCTACAAAGCGGCTGAGCTCAAAAAGATCAAGACCTTCTTTGATGGCACGACAGACACAACGGAGAACTACATCAAGGGTGCGCTCAAGATGCTGATGAAATAAGAAAAATGAGTAGGACAACCTGCTCATTTTTTCAGTTTATCGAGTTCTTCTCGAAAATTGCTTAACATTTGTTCTTCTCCGGTTAGGTCGAGGAGTGCTAGCCCCTTGTCAATCAAATCGCGGTCATCACGGCAAATGCCCAAGCGAACCTGCGCAAACCCTAGCTGGTCATAACGCTTGGTCTCACGAGCTAAGTCTTCAATCATCATCGTCAGTCGTTCACAGTCCTTGATGAGGTTGTTATAGAGAAAAATACTGGAAAGGTTGGCAAGGAGAGCGTATTTTAGGTCGTTGATGTTACGGTAATCCTTGTATTTTTCGAGACTGACAAGCAGTTTATCAGTTGTGACAATAATCGTTTCTAAAGGAAAGGTAAACAAAATCACACCAATCATTTTCAAGTCTCGTTCATACCAAGTATCTTGCTTAGCAAGTTCGTCCCAGATTCTTTTAGTAAGCTGTTGTAGTTCTTCAGAAGGATTTAAAAAACCTTGCTTGCGAACTAAGAGGGTCACATTGATTTTATCTAGGAGTTTTTTTATGGGAATATCATGGTGAGTTTTTAGATGTTCTTCACACAGGCATTTTATCTGGTAGAGTTCTGTGTTATCTGCTATTGATTTATAGTTATAAACTCTCTCAAAGATATGCTCTCTTTGTCGTGGTCTATAGTGGTTACAGATATAGCGGAATTCCTCTAAACTCATGTTGATTTGATCAAGGAGAAAAATCATGTTTTCAAACTTAGGGACAACTATGCCACTTTCTATCTTGGTCAGTGTGGTTCTCGAAATCATATCGCCACAAACTTGAACTTGGGTTAAACCTTTTGATTTTCGAATTTTTTTATAGATATAGCCAAAATCATGTCTCATAAAATCCTCCTAAAATAAAAAGTGAAAAAAGTTTACATTTTAATCGCTTATCTACTTTTTATTGTATCATAAAATAAAGAAAAGGAGGAAAAATGAAAAACTTGATATTAGCTAAACTAATTATTACTACCTGTCTAATTGCTCCAGTTTTATCCCTAGATTGGACGTGGTTAATATTGCTTTAATGCTTTACGGCAAGCAGTATTATAAATAGATAGAATCAAGGTGAGTCCGATGGATTAACTAACAGTTAATGTGTGCTAAAAAACGAACAAAATGTTATAATACGTAAAGGAGAATTGATGATGAAAAATTGGAAAAAGAAACTAATGACCTTGACTGCCCTATCTTTGCTTGGCTTAGGAACTGCTCAAGTTATTCAGGCAATAACCTTCAGCAATGGTCCTAAGTGGGTAAGAAGTACAGAGCAATTACAATTGCGCTATTTTGGGGAAGCCTATACGAAAGCAGCACGAGGTGCTGCAAGAGGAATTTATAAAAGAGATGGTAGGGTCGTTGGTTCCGTAACTGCTCTGGTACCATCTTGGTCTGATGCCGCAGAAGATTATCAGACAACCTATGTTTGGGATTCGTTAATTTCAGGTCGGCGTTACGTCACTCAATTTTATGCTCAATGGTGATGAACATCTATATCAAGAGCGATTATAGAGTGGGCTCTAATTCGCTGATTTTATCAGCTTTCACAGCCCTACTCAACTGTGCGGAGGTGGGACGACTCATTGAATTCTGACGAATGACCGATTTTTGTCCCACTCTCATCTGTATTATCTAATGGGATGGATTGAAAATGGAGGAATTCTGGATGAGATATATTTATCGGCTACTCATTGCCAGGCGTTGGTATATTTTTGTGTCAATTATCTTATTAGGTTTTGTCATGAATTTTTTGACATTTTATGAGTCTAGTCGCTTATTTCGTTACGCACCGCAGTTGATAGGGTTATATCATAAGCGTAGTGATAACGACTATGAAATCATTCATCTACCTTACACCATCAACCAGAGGATTATCCCAAATTCTTCAGAGGAAACAGAAGAATTTTATAACATTATCAAAGAAACTTTTTTTGACAAAGATATTAGTGAAACTCTCTACTACAATAAATGGGGATATATAGAAGGGGGAAGTCTACAACAGTTGACCTTTGAAGAATTCAGGGAGAAATCTTCTTTTGCAAATTCAGGTACACTTGATGAGTTATTTTTAGATGATTTACTTGTTAGAAATACGTCAAAATCCACTTTAAGTGCCGTTACTGAAAAATTCAAAACGCTTAATATAAACATGTCGTTTGAGTCACTTAACCAACGTTTATCGGCAGAAGTGAACTATTATGTTGTCAACTTTTTATTCGGGCTAGGGGCAGCTCTATTTATTCTGATATTTGTATTAGCGCTGCTCTATTGGCTGATACAAACAAGCTTAAACCTCTATCAAGATGACATCAGATTATTAAGTATTGTTGGAGCAAATAAGCAAGACATTTGTATTGGCTTTTCGTTATTACTATTTAGCCCAATTTTTTTAGCCTCTATCCTAGTTATCATTTTTGCACATGCCATTGGCTTTGGTGCGATTGCCTACGATTATATTTATTTACTTTGCTTCAATGCTTTTGTGCTAAGCTTGATTTACTTTATTGTAAAAAGTCAACTAAGAAAGTCTCTAAATGCTTGAATTGATATCATAGAGGAGCTAACAATGGCGTATGTGTTTTGGACAATCATTAAAAAACGCTGGTATGTTTTTGGTATCATGGGTCTGTTTACCTTTATCACGACCGTTCTATCGTGGAACAATACCAATCTATTGTTTACCCAATTACCCTATATCATGCAGCTTCATGACAAATCATCAACCGATGTTTATGAAATTGTGGCAGTTCCTCATGCTGAATCAGACGGTCTTATCATAACCAACACCTCTAGCGAAAGGCAACAATTTATTGGCTTACTAGAGACCACATTTTTTAACAATAAGAGTGTAGATAAACTTTATACAGACAAACAGGGCTATTTGGAAGGCGATAAGGGATTGACTGAAATGCCTAAATTAGAGCAGTCCGAACTTTCACAGATGCTAGCAGGACATATTTTTCAACCAAAATTTTTTGACGATTTATTAGTGGCAAATACATCTCCCGAACACTTAAAACAAGCTGAGTTGTTAGCTGAAAAACTAAGAATTAACTTGATGTTTACCTCTCTTAAAAAGCGATTTCAGAGTGAATTAAGGTATTACGGTGGCGGAGCTCTCTTTGCTCTGTTGGTCAACGTGCTGGCATCTGGCTTTGGCTTATTACTGATTTACTGGCTTATCCACTCTCTGTTCATCATCTGTCAAGAGGATATTCGATTATTGAGGATTATTGGCTTATCCAAGTCTCAACTGCATCGGTACTTGCTGATACTGGTGCTAAGCGCTCCAATGTTTGGAATTTTCCTATCGTTATTATTTATTCACAGCATTTCTGTTGGTCGTACGATACTCATTTGGGATTATATCTATCTATTTAGTTACCAGTTTTTGATCGGACTTATAATATCAAAACTATTGTCAAGTCAACTAAGGAGGTTTCTCGATGCTTGAGTTGTCATTACAAAGGAGCTAACAATGGCGTATGTGTTTTGGACAATCGTTAAAAAGCGCTGGTATGTTTTTGGTATTATGAGCCTGTTCACCTTTATCACGACCGTTCTATCGTGGAACAATACCAATCTATTCGTTGAAAATTTGCCAAGGCTTATAGCCCTTCATCAGAAATCGTCCGATGATATTTATGATGTCTTTGTGATGCCGCAAACAGACACTGATGGTCGTATACTGCCGAACACGGCTAGCGAGCGTCAGCAGTTGATGGTTTTGCTGAAGGAAACGTTTTTCAAAGATACTTCCGATAATCGTTTGTACAAAGGGAAACGAACCTATTTGAAAGGTGACCAAAGCATTTCGGAAATGCCGATTCTATCAGAAGCCGAGTTGTCAACGCAACTAGCAAACGACCTTTATCACCCGACGTTTTTTGCTGATTTATTAGTGACCAATGTTGACCAGTCACAACTAAAGAGATTAGAAAAGGCGGCAGGTCGCTTAAATGTGACGATGATGTTTACATCCTTGAGAGAACGAGCGGCATCAGAAATCGGCTATTACGGTGGCGGAGCTCTCTTTGCTCTGTTGGTCAACGTGCTGGCGTCTGGCTTTGGCTTATTACTGATTTACTGGGCAGTTGTTTCTGTCATGACAATTTGTCAAGAGGATATCCGCCTACTTCGTGTAGTGGGACTGTCGGCTACTCAACTGCATCGACAATTGGTGTTGTCAGTCACGGTCTTGCCGACCTTGGGGTTTCTGCTAGCGCTGATTAGCATCATAGTGATTTTCCCATGGCGAGAGTTTTTGATATGGGATTCCCTTTATCTATTTGGTTATCAATTGCTAGTACTTACCATCGTTTCAAAATTAATCAAAAACCAACTAAGGAGGTTTCTCGATGCTTGAGTTGAAACAAGTTAAAAAATCCTATAAGGACAAGCAGATTTTTTCAGGCATAGACCTGACAGTTGAAGCGGGTCAAATCGTTTTGCTGATGGGCAAGTCCGGCATTGGGAAGTCAACCCTGCTGGATATGATAGCTGGGGTAAAATCAATGGATGATGGCAGCTATCATTACCGTGGCAATGAGATTTTTTGTCAAGATGATAA
The DNA here is from genome assembly GCF_041807805.1 of Streptococcus sp. E29BA. Taxonomy (NCBI): domain Bacteria; kingdom Bacillati; phylum Bacillota; class Bacilli; order Lactobacillales; family Streptococcaceae; genus Streptococcus; species Streptococcus sp. E29BA. Next base: position 16,652 of record NZ_JBGTZA010000011.1, on the reverse strand, counting down.
GCAGATGAGCCGTTTTCGTAACCGTCATATCGGCTATATCTTACAAGATTTTGCCTTGATTGACGACTACACCGTGCTTGAGAACTTGTTGTTGCCTGCCTTGTATCGTCGTTCAGCAGACAAGTCAAGCCTTGAAGACAAGGCTCGTCAATTAGCCGACCAATTTGAGGTATCAGATGTTCTGGAGACTAAGGTCAAGCGCATCTCGGGCGGTCAAAAACAGCGGGCAGCCATTATCCGCAGTATTCTTTTGGACCCAGATATTATTCTTGCCGATGAGCCGACTAGCAATCTTGATGCAGACAACTTTCAGCTGGTCATAGAGTTATTTAACACCTTAAAAGCCGACGGGAAAATTATCATCATCGCCACCCACGATGACCGCTTGACAGCCATAGCCGATAAGGTTTACCAGATTAGCGATTACCGTTTGAAGCTGATGACACAAGGGGGCTCAGATGATGCATGAGTGGCGGATTCGCTTACTTAACCTCTATACCAGTTTGTTGATGAGTATCTTTTTTCACTGGAAAGAACCAGTAGAAGGTCTGCTTTGGCTGAGCGCCCTTTATCTGCTAAACCTAATCTTTTTTTACATGATGATGTTGTCAAAGCGAAAAGAGTTTCGCATTCATCACCTGTTAGGCAGACCGCACCACCAGCTACTAACGGCATCATTTCTCAGCCAACTCAGATGGCAGTTACTGCCCGTCCTTATCTGGGAGGTTGGCTTGTTCTTTATCCTTCCCAGCGACTTTTTTCGCGTTATCGGTTTATTATTGTTTATTATCGGCGCTATATTGGCCAAACACCTCATGTTAGAGTATATTCTAAAGCACTGACAGTTCATCAGGTGCTTTTTATGTTATACTTATCCCATGGAAAAAACACGTTGTTCTTGGGTGAAAATCAGTAACCCTCTTTATGTTGCTTATCATGACGAGGAGTGGGGACTCCCTCTCCACAACGACCACAAGCTTTTTGAGCTGCTCTGCCTAGAAACCTATCAAGCAGGGCTGTCTTGGGAAACTGTTCTTAACAAGCGTTCGGCTTTTCGCTCAGCTTTTCATGGCTACGCCGTGGACAAGGTGGCCCAGATGACCGACGAGGAGCTGGACCGTCTGCTGGTCAACCCAGACATCATCCGTCACCGAGCCAAACTCTATGCCACACGGAAAAATGCTCGGGCTTTTCAGCGAGTGCAGACTGAGTTTGGCAGCTTTGACCGCTACCTCTGGAGTTGGGTAAATGGTCAACCTCAGGTTAATCCTGTCAGTGACTACAGCCAAGCCCCCACTCAGACGACCCTGTCACAAGCCCTGTCCAAGGACTTGAAAAAACGGGGCTTTACCTTTGTCGAACCAGTCTGTGTTTACTCGTATTTACAGGCTGCGGGATTGGTTAACGACCACGAAGACACCTGTTTTTGCAAAAATACCCAGTGATTACGAATAACTGATTAGGAGGACTTATGAGAGCAGAGCTGATTACCGTTGGAACAGAGCTGTTGACAGGGCAAATCGTCAACACCAACGCCCAGTATTTGGCGGAAAAAATGGCAGAAATTGGCGTAGATGTTTACTTTCAGACAGCGGTCGGCGATAACCGAGACAGGCTGCTGTCGGTGCTTGAACTGGCTAAAAACCGAAGTCAACTAGTCATCCTCTGTGGTGGTTTGGGTCCGACCGAGGATGACTTGACTAAGCAGACCTTGGCTGAGTTTCTGGGGCGAGACTTGATTGCTGATCCAGATGCGATGGCTAAGCTGGACCATTTTTTTGCCAGCCGCCCCACTTATCATCGTACCCCAAACAATGACCGGCAGGCAGAGCTGGTGGATGGTAGTCGTCCCCTGCCTAACCGAACAGGCTTGGCCGTTGGTGGGCTGGTCGAGCAGGATGGGGTGACCTATGTTGTCCTGCCTGGTCCGCCGAGCGAGCTCAAGCCCATGGTGCAAGAACAGCTCTTACCCTTCTTATCCGATGGACAGCGGCTTTACTCCCGTGTTTTACGGTTTATCGGGATTGGGGAGAGTCAACTAGTGACCGTGCTCGCAGACCTCATCGCCAATCAGACAGATCCGACCATCGCTCCTTATGCCAAGACAGGCGAGGTCACCCTACGCTTGTCGACCAAAAGTAGTCGTCAAGAGTTGGCAGATGCTGCATTTGACCAGCTGGAGGCGACAATTCTAGCCCATGAGGGGTTAGCGGACTGTCTCTATGGCTATGGCGAGGACAACTCGCTCGCAGCTGTGGTGGTCAATTTGCTCAAGGAGCGCCAGCTGACCCTGACCGCAGCAGAGAGCCTGACAGGCGGGCTCTTGCAAGCAACCCTAACAGAACAGGCCGGTAGCTCAGCTATTTTCAAAGGTGGTTTCGTCACCTATAGTCTGGAACAAAAGGCGCAGATGCTGGGGATCTCACCTGAGCTGTTACGCCAGCACGGGACAGTATCGGCGGTTTCTGCGGAGGCAATGGCAGAGCAGAGTAGGCGATTGACAGGTAGTGATTTAGGAGTTGCCCTGACGGGTGTGGCTGGTCCAGAAGAGCTGGAGGGACAGAGCGTTGGGACGGTTTATCTGGGGCTTGCAACAGAGTATGGCGTCATAAGTCACAAGTTGACCATCGGTGACCGTGGTAGGCAGCATATCCGTCAGATTGCCGTCTTGCACGTCCTAAATCTCGTTCGTCAGGCTATCTGTTCTGACAAAACTATGGTATAATGAAAAAGTGATTAAAAGGAGACAACATGGCTAAAAAACAGACAAAGAAATTAGAAGATATCACTAAAAAATTTGGTGAAGAGCGTGAAAAAGCGCTAAATAAAGCCCTTGAGCAAATCGAAAAAGACTTTGGTAAAGGTGCCATTATGAAGCTCGGCGAGCGAGCGGAGCAAAAGGTTCAAGTGATTAGTTCAGGTTCTCTGGCCTTGGACATTGCTTTGGGTGCAGGTGGGTATCCCAAAGGGCGGATTATCGAGATTTATGGACCGGAAAGCTCTGGTAAGACAACTGTTGCTTTGCATGCGGTAGCTCAAGTTCAAAAAGAAGGTGGCATCGCAGCCTTTATTGATGCGGAGCATGCGCTCGACCCTATTTATGCTCAAGCGCTGGGCGTTAATATTGATGAGTTGCTCCTTTCGCAGCCAGATTCCGGAGAGCAGGGGCTAGAAATTGCGGGCAAGCTCATCGAATCAGGTGCGGTGGACTTGGTGGTTATTGACTCAGTAGCCGCTCTAGTACCGCGTGCAGAAATTGATGGTGACATCGGTGATAATCATGTCGGCTTGCAGGCTCGGATGATGAGTCAGGCCATGCGTAAACTAGGTGCCTCTATCAACAAAACCAAAACGATTGCTATCTTTATCAACCAGCTCCGTGAAAAAGTTGGTGTTATGTTCGGTAGTCCTGAGACCACACCTGGTGGACGTGCCCTTAAATTCTATGCTTCTGTTCGTCTAGATGTTCGTGGGTCAAGTCAAATTAAGGGGACTGGTGATCAGAAAGACCAGAGTATCGGTAAGGAAACGAAGATCAAAGTTGTCAAAAATAAGGTTGCGCCACCATTTAAGGAGGCTCTTGTTGAGATCATGTTCGGCGAGGGCATTTCACAGACTGGTGAACTTTTGACCATTGCTACGAACTTGGATATTATTAAAAAATCAGGTGCGTGGTATTCTTATAATGATCAAAAAATTGGTCAGGGGTCTGAAAAAGCCAAGGATTTCCTCAAAGAGAACCCTGACATCTTTACAGAAATTGACCGTAAGGTACGACTTCACTACGGTCTGATTGAACCTGAAGAAGGTGAAGACCTGCCTGCCATCGAGACCGAAGGCAAGAAAACGGCTAAAGGCAAGAAAAAAGAAGCTGACGAGGTTATCGAAGAGGAAGATACCCTCTTGGAACTTGACCTTGACGATGACGATATCGATCTGGAGGACTAAAACAAGCCAGTGGCTTGTTTTAGGTCGAGGCAAAAAAATTGAAAAGCCGAGACAAGCCAGTGGCTTGTTTTAGGTTGTGCCATCAGAAGTTGAAGTGACTGTTGTACTTATCTCGGGTTACTGTTAACCCTAAAAAACTGGTTTTTTAGCTTGTCGTAAAAATAGGTCTAAAGACCTACGACCAGTGTCTCAGCTTTGTGTTATAATGGTAGTATGACTTGATAGAAAGGTGGATCAGTAATGATTACGATTTATACCATCTCCAGTTGCACCTCATGTAAAAAAGCAAAAACTTGGTTAAACAGCCACAAACTACCATATAAAGAACAAAATATTGGTAAGGAACCCTTGACAAAGGCAGAAATTCTCGATATCTTATCAAAAACCGAAAACGGTGTTGATAGCATCATTTCGTCGAAAAATCGTTATGTCAAGGCTCTTGATTTGGATGTTAACGACTTGAGCCTCAATCAAGTGATTGAATTGATTCAAGAAAATCCTCGTATTTTGAAAAGTCCGATTTTAGTAGATAACAAACGCCTACAGGTTGGCTACAAAGAAGATGACATTCGCATTTTCTTGCCACGTTCGGTGCGTGATGTTGAAAATTCGGAAGCTCGTTTGCGGGCTGCTTTATAGGTTATTAAAGGTTGGTTGATACAGTGATTCACCCAGCCTTTTTATCTATCAATCTGATTTGCTTAGCTTGGAGAAAAATCGCTAGCAATGTTCGGTGACGAAAGGATAGCATGTCCTTGAAAATATTATAAAAATAAGGTATAATAGTTAATAAGATAAGGAAAGAAGGGGACGTTATGGGATTTACAGAAGATACTGTCCGTTTTCAACTGGATGACGGCAATAAAAAAGAAATTAGCGAGACCTTGGCGTCTGTCTATCGCTCGTTGAGCGAAAAAGGCTATCAGCCGATTAACCAAATCGTAGGCTATGTCCTGAGTGGGGACCCAGCTTATGTCCCACGCTATAACGATGCTAGAAATCAAATTCGTAAATACGAGCGTGATGAATTGGTTGAAGAGTTGGTTCGCTTTTACCTGAAAGGCAATGGGATAGACCTCTGATGCGAGTAATGGGATTGGATGTTGGGTCAAAGACTGTCGGAGTGGCGATTAGTGACCCGCTAGGGTTCACAGCTCAGGGTGTGGAAATTATTCCAATTAACGAGGATAACGGTGAGTTTGGTTTGGATCGCCTAGCAGGGTTGGTTAAGAACTATCAAGTGACCAAGTTCGTCGTCGGTCTGCCAAAGAACATGAATAACAGCCTCGGTCCTCGTGCCGAAGCAAGTCAGGCTTACGGGGAACTCCTTATTGAACGGTTTGGGTTGCCTGTTGATTATCAAGATGAGCGACTAACCACCGTTCAAGCAGAGCGGCTCTTAATTGAGCAAGCAGATGTCAGCCGTAACAAGCGTAAAAAAGTTATTGATAAATTAGCTGCTCAGCTAATTTTGCAGAACTACCTTGACCGGTCTTTCTAGGAAATAAAGGAGAAACTATGTCACATAACCATGAACATGATCACGATGTGATTACCCTCGTTGATGAAGAGGGCAACGAAACCCTCTTTGAAATTTTGTTGACCATTGATGGTCGAGAAGAATTCGGTAAGAACTATGTCCTCCTAGTGCCAGCAGGTGCAGAGGCAGATGAAACAGGTGAGATTGAGATTCAAGCTTACTCTTATACAGAAAATGAGGACGGTACAGAAGGCGACTTATTACCAATCCCTGAAGATTCTGATGCTGAGTGGGATATGATCGAAGAAGTCTTCAACAGCTTTGTTGATGAAGAATAGTAAAAAACGGTCTAGCGCCGTTTTTTATCTGGCTATAACCGATGTCAAGGCTAGCTTATGCTGGTCTTTTTTAGTTAGTAAAAAGCTGAAAAAGGTGATATAATGAAAGATACAAACGGAGCATACAAAATAGGATAAAAGTATTTGGTGAAACCAAATTCCAGAAAACACGTGTAAAAAATGCCTATTGGGTGCTGAGGATAGGCGGGTTGTCCAGACGAGAAATTGGAAATCCGATTATTGGGCTTGAGGCTTGGATAATGCAGGGTGTTGAATGCCCAGTTTTTTAAGTTTGACAGCAAGCTATACAAGAACTACAAATGAATAAGGAGATATGTCGTGAGTGAACATTTTCTAAACCCCGAGGATTGGGACAAATTGCTTGAGGCGCCACTTGCGGAGCGACCAAAGAAAAGATTAAGAGATTACAGAGTGCCCCTATCGCATCAATTTCTCTTGATGCTGTGGAGTACGGTTGTATCTCTCATGTCTTTCGTTCCCCTTTACATCAGTACCTCTGCAGATGGTCTGCAAAGCCAGATTTTTTACATGGCTTGGGGGATTACTCAAGGGCAACTGCCTTATGTTTCGATTTTTAGTCGATCTGGACTTCTTTACAGTGCTTTGGTTGCTGCAACCACATTCCTAGGTGGGCTTCAGTGGATGATGCTAATCCAGCTTGGGTGTTTATACCTATCAGGGATTTACCTGTTTAAACTGGTGTCTTATTGGACAGGGGATAACCGACAGGCGCTGGGGTTATCAGGGATGTTTTACGCAGTCAACGCCGTTGTTGGATTCGGCGGTTTTCTCTCGGTTCAATTGGCCATTCCGTTTGTCTTGATTGGTCTATGGCTATTGGTGACCTATTTAAATGACTGGCGGCGCGATGAAATTTTTATCACTTATGGTCTGGTGTCTGCCTTGGCTTTAGCTTTGGAGCCTCGGACATTAGTGTTTTGGTTGCTCAGTTTTGTCGTTTTCACCGGTTCCAATATCGCTAAAAAACGTTGGGCTAGAGGGTTCTATCAACAATTAGCCATGGTGTTCGGTATCATTTTAATCATCTACCCATTGGCCTATATTGCGGTTAACTTGGATTTGTTGACACCCTATTTTGAGCAAGCCTTTATTGGGAACTTCAGCAGCTTGTCCGACACTGGCACGATGAGTTTTCTGCCTATGGGGGTCAATGCCATCCTTGCCCTTGGGTTGGGGCTATTGACAGGTTTGCTCTTTTTGCCGAAAGTTTTTCGACACATGTCAGAGCAGACTGCCAGTGTTGTTTTGCTGGCGTTGCTGACCTTGAGTTACTTAATTGTGGCCGTACTTGGGCAATCTTGGTCATTTACAGATTTATTGCTGCTACTGCCGTTTGGCCTGTTACTAACAGGTCTGGGCTTGGCTGATGAGAAAACGACTTTGGTAAACAGCCGTTCAGCCCGTCGTCAGAAGTTAGCCTCCTCATCGGTTGGTCTGTTGAAAAGCCATGCTTATCTGCCTGCGGTATTGCTTTTAGTTGGGCTAGTCTGGCGCTTGTCTCCTATCTTGACAGAACAAGCTGTTCAAGCTGAAAGAGAACAGATAGCTCAGTATCTGTCTAGCGAGGTAACTGGTGAGACATCGATCTACGCTTGGGATAAATCCGCGACAATTTATCTGGACAGTCACCTGACCTCGGCAAGCCAGATTCCCATTATCACCGCTTATCCTATGACTCAAACCACTCAGCAACAGGTTGTCGATGAACTGTTGCGAGGACAGGCAAGCTTTGTCATTGTTAACAAGTCCCTTCCTCTCCCTGAACAATTACAGGAGAAGTTGGATAAGGATTATCAACACCTGTCATCACCCCAGTTTACTCATTTTAACTTCTACCAGAAACAGTAAAAATCAATATCTTGTGTCTTTTTAAAAAATAGACCACAAGATATTGATTTTTTTTGCTCTTCTTGCTATAATGGAGAAAAAGTGAATTTGCTAACAAGGTGGGTATCAATATCATGAGACAACTGATGGTTATTAAACGAGACGGCAGGCAGCAATTATTTGATGCAGATAAACTGTATCGGAGTTTAGTAAAGACCGCGAGGTATTATGAATCTTTTAATCAGGAGCAGTTAAGGGAGTTATGCCAGCAGATTTGTGATGCGGTAGGTCAGAAAATCAGTCAGTCTGAACAAGACAACATCAGTTCAGGCGAAATTCAAACATTATTGTCAGAAACCTTGCAGACGGCTGGTTATGGCGAGCTAGCAGAGAGCATGCTAACATATGCTAGTGAAGAGGCAAGGGCATTTGTAGCAGCGACAGATATGGGGCAGGCGCTCAACCGTTTGGCGACGGCTGATAGTAGCCTTGTCCATGAAAACGCCAATAAGGATGCTCGGGTGTTTAACACTCAGCGGGATTTGACTGCTGGTCTAGTCGCAAAAAGTTTCGGGTTGTCACTCTTACCCCCTCATGTGGCCAAAGCTCATCAACGTGGACACTTGCACTACCATGATTTGGATTATAGCCCCTATACGACTATGACCAACTGCTGTCTGATTGATTTTGCCAATATGCTTGAAAACGGCTTTCGGATTGGTAACGCTGACGTGGAGAGTCCCAAGTCTATCCAGACAGCGACAGCGCAGATGTCTCAAATTATCGCCAATGTCGCTTCCAGTCAATACGGGGGCTGTTCAGCTGACCGTGTCGATGAATTGTTAGCCCCTTATGCTCAACTCAATTATAACAAGCACCGCCTTGAAGGGGAAAAATGGCTAAGCCCTGACCAGGTCGATGCCTACGCCAAGGAAAAGACGGTCAAGGACATTTACGATGCCATGCAGAGCTTGGAATATGAGATTAACACCCTCTTTAGTTCCAACGGTCAAACGCCGTTTGTCTCTCTGGGATTTGGTCTAGGGCTCAGCTGGTTAGAACGAGAAATCCAGCGTGCTATCCTCCAAATCCGCTTAAAGGGTCTGGGGCGCGAAGGTCGCACAGCTATTTTCCCAAAACTCATCTATACCCTCAAACGAGGGCTTAATCTGGAACCTGACAGCCCCAACTACGACATCAAGCAACTGGCGCTGGCCTGTGCCACCAAGCGGATGTATCCTGATATCCTATCCTATGATCAGGTGATTGAGCTGACAGGCTCCTTCAAGGTGCCGATGGGCTGTCGCTCCTTTTTGCAGGGCTGGACAGATGAGAACGGTCAAGAAGTCAACTCTGGTCGGATGAATCTCGGGGTGGTCACCCTCAATCTTCCGCGGATTGCTTTAGAGTCTTTGGGTGACTTGTCACGTTTTTGGCGGCTCTTGGAGGAGCGCCTGACCACCGCACATGATGCTTTGGTCTATCGTGTCCAGCGCGTCAAGGAAGCTAGCCCGACAAACGCGCCTATTCTCTACCAGCACGGCGCCTTCGGCCGCCGCTTAGCCGAGAACGATGCAGTTGATGAGGTGTTCAAGAACCGTCGGGCGACCATTTCACTGGGCTACATCGGTCTTTATGAGGTGGCGACAGTCTTTTATGGGGCAGATTGGGAGACCAATAGCAGAGCAAAGACCTTTACCTTGGACATTATCCGCCAGTTCAAGCAGGCATGCGAGACCTGGTCAGATCAGTATGGCTACCATTTTTCGGTCTATTCCACACCATCAGAGAGTTTGACCGATCGGTTTTGTCGCTTAGACACCGAGCAATTTGGGTGTGTCAAAGACATCACTGACAAGGGGTATTACACCAACTCCTTCCATTATGATGTGCGCAAGAACCCAACGCCATTTGACAAACTGGACTTTGAAAAAGATTACCCAGCAGCAGGATCCAGCGGCGGCTTTATCCACTACTGCGAGTACCCTGTTCTCCAGCAAAATCCCAAGGCTCTGGAAGCCGTCTGGGATTACGCCTATGACCGTGTTGGCTACCTAGGCACCAATACCCCAATTGACAAATGCTACAAATGTCAGTTTGAGGGGGACTTTGAGCCGACTGAGCGAGGTTTCCAGTGCCCAGACTGTGGCAATACGGATCCCAAAACCGTTGATGTGGTCAAGCGCACCTGCGGTTATCTGGGCAATCCCCAAGCCCGTCCCATGGTCGCCGGTCGCCACAAGGAAATTGTTGCCCGAGTCAAACACATGAATGCCTCTAGCTTATAAAACCTGAAAGGAGCGACCATGAATAATCCCAAGCCCCAAGAATGGAAAAGTGACGAGCTAAGCCATGGGCACATCATGGATTACAAGGCTTTTAACATGGTAGATGGTGAGGGGGTAAGGTGCAGCCTCTATGTGTCGGGCTGCCTCTTTCATTGTGAGGGCTGTTATAACGTTGCCACGTGGAACTTTAGGGCAGGTATTCCCTATACCCAGGAGCTTGAGGAGCAGATAATGGCTGATTTAGCCAAGCCCTATGTGCAAGGGCTGACCTTGCTAGGGGGCGAACCCTTTCTCAACACAGGGATTCTCCTTCCCTTGGTTAAGCGGATACGAAGAGAACTGCCTGATAAGGACATCTGGTCTTGGACAGGCTACACTTGGGAGGAACTGCAGCTAGAAACCGAGGACAAGCTAGAACTGCTCCGTTTCCTCGATATTTTGGTTGATGGACGATATGACCGCAGCAAGCGCAATCTCCGCCTACAGTTTCGCGGGTCATCTAACCAACGCATCATTGATGTCCCAACGTCGTTAGCAACTGGTGAAGTTGTCCTGTGGTCGAGGTTGCAGGAGATGGAGTAACCTTTGACGAACCATTGACAATATGGTAAGCTAGAGGTCACATCAAATCAACCACAGAGGAGACAATCATGGGAAAATACCAACTCGACTACAAGGGGCAGGCACAGGTAACTAGGTTTCACGAGAAACATTCGACAGGCAAATCTGATAAAACCGACAAACTCAAAGACCTGAAGGCTCAGTTTGTCGCTAGGACCAAGAAAGGGAACAAGGGATGAGAATTGGCATTGTTGGCATTGGCGGCATTTGCCAGAAAGCCTACCTGCCCTATCTGCGGCAGCTGACAGGTGTGGAGTGGCATCTCTTTACCCGCAATCAAGCAGTATTGGCAGAGACTGCCAGCCTCTTTGGAGTAGCCAACACCTACCAAGCCATAGAAGACTTGCTGGCGGTGGAACTGGATGGGGTCATGATTCATGCAGCGACGGTGGCGCACGTGGAGCTGGCTAGTCAGTTTCTGCGGCGGGGGATTCCTATCTACATGGACAAGCCTTTGGCAGAGGACTACGAGGCGGCGCGCCAGCTCTATGCCTTGGCTGAAAAGCACAACACCTTTCTTATGGCGGGCTTCAATCGCCGCTTCGCCCCTCGAGTGACAGAGCTGACCCAGCTCACGAACAAGACCCACATTCGTGTCGAGAAAAACGACAACAACCGTCCCGCCGACTTGACCTTCAAGCTCTATGACCTCTTTATCCACCCGTTAGATACGGCGCTTTTTTTGGCAAATGGCCGAGCTGTCTCTGGGGATTTTCGCTACTACCTGACGCCATCAGGACAGTTGCGACAGGTTGCTGTCACACTGGAAACTGACCAAGCTGAGCTAATTCACATTGGCATGAACCTGCAAGCAGGCTCTCGCCATGAGGTCATGGACATCCAAACCCCACAAGCGACCTATCAGCTGGAAAATCTGGACAAGCTGACCATCATCGAGGGCGACGACCAACAGACCAAGAGCTTTGGTTCCTGGGATACGACCCTCTACAAACGAGGGTTTGAGAGCATTGTTGACGCCTTTCTGACGGCTATCAAGACCAAGCAAAATCCTGTAGACCCTACTAGCAGCTTGCTCAGCCATTGGCTCTGCCACCAAATCAACCACAGTAAAACCAGCAGCGGTCAGCTCCAGCTAACCCTGCCAGAATAGGAGGACTGTCATGCAACTAAGACGACCAACCCTAGCGGATCAAGCGGCTGTCGAGGAAATGATGGCGGAGTTTATCGCCACAGGTTCTGCGACCGATGGCGGCTTTTGGACTCCTGAGAACTTTGACTATGCTGACTGGCTCCAGTACAACGCCGACGCAGAGATGGGGCTCAATATCCCAGCAGAGTTTGTTCCAGCTGTTCAGTTTGTCTCTTTTGATGAGGCTGGGCGATCTTTGGGCTTTCTTCATCTTCGTCTGCGGCTCAATGACTTCCTGCTACAACAAGGTGGGCATATTGGCTATTCCATCAGACCGAGTGAGCGGGGTAAGGGTCACGCTAAGGAGCAGTTGCGGTTGGGGCTTTTAGAGTGCCCACAGAAAAATATTCACCGCGTACTAATCACCTGTTCCATGGAAAATCCAGCCAGCCGAGCGACGATTTTAGCCAACGGCGGCGTGTTGGAAGACGTGCGTGAAGGCACAGAGCGGTATTGGGTTGATTTAGAGTAGACAAAAAGAGCCAAATGGCTCTTTTTTGCTGGTTATACTCAAAAAATCAGCATCAGACTAGGAAACGAATCGAAGGTAGCACTGGTGGTGCAGTTAGGCGAGGTGACGACATCTGATTTTGATTGTCAAAGCGTACTAGTTTTTGTAGAAATAGATGTAGCTACTGTCTGTTCGACTCTTCCAACCCAAGTCCCTTAATAAATCTAAGCCTAAATAGCCCAAAAGAATACCAGACAGGTTAGTCAGGATATCAGCCACATCGGCGATACCCAGATGAAGAAGATACTGGCTGATTTCTAGGATTATCAGACCAATCGTAGCAGAGGCGACAACCATTTTGAGCGTTTTGACACGACGAAACAGCAGGAAACCAACGGGGATAAAGAGGACGATGTTGGCAAAAACGATAAAGGCTGACTCCTGAAATTGGGTGAGGAGATTTAGTGGGTTTAAGTTAATTCCCTGCACCCCTCGACTTTTGAGCATGATGACAAAGAGAAGAGCGACAAGATAGAGGAGGGTCTGGACTTTCAAAAATGTTTTTTTGAATCGTAGGTGGAGGAGTTGCCAAACGTTGGTAGCAAATAAAAGAGTGATGGCGACTAGTGACGTGATAATGAGCCAAGTCTGACTCAAAATGTCAACTCCAGCCCCTCCTAACAGGAGCACTAGGTAGGGATAGGCAATAAAGGAATAAAAATTAGCTAGTTCGAAAAAGAAAACGAGACTCATAAGAAGGGTTATAACAACATAAATGATATTTTTCTTCATTTTACTTGACTCCTGTTTGAGAAAATTATAATGTATACGTATACATTATAACAAAAAAATAGAAGGAGTAAACTTATGAAATCATTAAATTTCAATAAAAAGATAGTCTTCTTAGTCTTGTCTACTGTGACTTTTTTATCATTGGCTACAAGCGTGGTACAGGCTGCCGTTGCATTTAGCTATGAAGGTTGGGGGATAAGGAGCAGACCGTCGCTTGGCTCGACCTACCTCAATAGTTCCCAAAGGGTTACAATCAATCATTATCAGCAAAGAGATTATAACTGCAATGGTATCGGAATGACAGTGACCGTGCAAAAGCATAACGGTTGGACGTGGTATTCGGTAGCTTCTGAAACTTATTATGAAACAAGGCCTGCTACTTTCTCTCCTTATTTATCATCAGGAACTTATCGCTTGTATTTTTCGACAACAGAGAGTTCGGGTCAGACCTACTATATCAGTGGTACATTTAATAAGTAGACTATGATTGTCTGACTAATTATTTGAAGCAATTGACCATTTTAGATTATATTTAAGAACATTCTAGTCCTAACTATCTTAAAAGATTAGGGCTATAGTATTTTAAGATTTTGTTTGACCTGAATCTTGTTTAATCAGCTGGACGGACATAAACCAATTCCTGCTCGCTGGATAGAACAGCCTGATAGGTAAAACCCGCAAAAGTCAGCTCTTTGAGCTGATCCAGAGTCTCCACTGCTTCCAGGCAGGCTTGCTTGAGGAGAAGACCACGTCCTTTTTTGGAAATGGTAGAATGCGTTTTGAGCTGTCCAGCTTTTTCCTCATGGAAGAGCACTCTGACAAAACGCTCTTGAACAGTCGGTGAAAAGACTGTTTCAAACTCGCTTGAGAGGAGAGAAATCAAGAGGTCTTCGCTGCTGACAGCTTGGTCATAGAGTGGGCGCCAATAGGTTTTGAGGGAGTAATCGTCAATGTTTTAGCGATAGAGGTGATTTACTCGGTATTTTCTCCTTTAGTAAGGATACCACCCCAGAAATTGTTGACGAGTATGGGCATATTGGCTATTCGATTCGTCCGTCGGAGCGTGGCAAGGGTTATGGGAATACCCAGCTAAAGCTAGGGCTGCTTGAACTCAAACAGTTAGGCTTGAAACGACTAATACTTATCTGTGACGCTGATAACAAGAGAAGTCGACAATTGATTTTGGGTAATGGTGGACATTATGAAAAAACGGTCAACCATGATGAATTTTATTGGATCGACCTAACTTGAGATGAAAGTTGACGATAAAAAGAGCCTCGTGGGCTCTTTTTGTGCATTATCTCGATAACGTGTGGTTAAGTCTGAGGATAGGGATACCCCAAGTGCTCATAGGCTTTTTGGGTAGCGACCCGACCAGACTTGGTACGGATGATAAACCCCTGCTGAATCAGGTAAGGTTCATACATGTCCTCGACCGTCTCACGTTCCTCGGCGATGTTCACCGCCACCGTTCCCAGCCCGACCGGACCACCACGGTAAACCTCAATCATGGTGCGCAGGATTTTCTGGTCGACATAGTCTAGCCCCTCCTGATCCACGTCTAACATGGTCAAGGCTTTATCAGTTACCTGATCGTCAATTTGCCCGTCGCCCATAATTTGGGCGAAATCCCGCACCCGCTTGAGCAGGCGATTAGCGATACGGGGAGTTCCACGGCTTCGCCGTGACAATTGCTGAGCAGCCTCGTGGGTGATTTCAGCTTCAAAGATGTCAGCCGTCCGTTCAACGATTTCCGTCAGATCCTCCAAGGCATAATATTCCATGTGCCCAGAGATACCAAACCGAGCGCGTAAGGGATTGGACAGCATCCCAGCCCGTGTCGTCGCCCCAATCAAGGTAAAAGGAGGCAAATCCAGATGGACAGCTCTGCTATTTTCCCCCTGCCCAATCATAATATCGACATAAAAGTCCTCCATCGCCGAGTAGAGCACCTCTTCGACAACCATGGGCATGCGGTGAATCTCGTCAATGAAAAGCACATCACCGGGCTCCAGATCGTTAAGGATAGCGACCAAATCACCAGGTTTCTCAATGACAGGACCGCTAGTTTGTTTGAGATTGACCCCCAGCTCGTTAGCAATTACCGCGGCCATAGTCGTTTTCCCAAGACCCGGAGGACCAAAGAGCAGGACATGATCCAGGGCTTCGTCACGCAGTTTGGCAGCCTTGATAAAAATTTCCAGCTGCTCCTTAACCTTGTTCTGACCGATGTACTCTCGAAAATACTGGGGACGGAGTGTACGTTCAACCGCCTCCTCCCCAGACAGTTGTTGCTTGTCTAGTAGATTGTTCATGAAAATAGTATAACATAAAAGCAAGCGATAAGCTTGCTTTTATGTTACAGTTCAGTTATTTAACGCACCACCAACTGAGTTCTTCCAATGGCTTAACGATGAAAGCACTAATTGCAGCGAAGTTGAAAAAGAACATGGTGTTATCTCCTTTAAAATTAATAATTTATATTACATACTTATTGTATCGGAACATCATTAATCTTAACAGGACAAAAATGTCTTATCGACGAGCGATATCTTGCTTCCATTCAGCAGATAATTTAGTTAGCAAGGTTTTATCGCTAACTAGCCTAGCAAACATACAAGCATTTTCGTAACACAATCTAGCCTCTTCTTCATTTTTTTCCTGGAATAAATAGTATTTCCATTTCATGAGATTGAAAATTGGCATTTTTTGAAAATCTTGTGTCTTTTGCATAATTCGCTCCATTGCGGCAATCGTTTTTCCCATAGATTCTTCACAATTTAAGCTGATAGAATTAGAAAATACACTAATAAACACAGAGTTAAGAGTAGATAAATCTTCAAGAGGGACAATATCAACATGTTTAAAAAGATTGCTGATTAATTCATTATATTGTTTTTTATCAAACCATTCAGGAGGAAAGTCTTTCTTTTTTATAGCAAGCAAATAAAGATCAATAAGGACAAGGTCGTTGGCAGTATAAATATTTTTTGTGAAGAGTTGGTCTAAATAATCTTCGAGAATTTTGTTAGCAGAAAAGAAATTATCATCAAAGCCTAATCTTAAATTTGTATCAATGATGTCAATTACTAATTGCTCTTCTTCAGAGAGTTCGTCATAAAAATCATCATATATCTCATTTAGATAAGTTTCTTTTTCTTCTAATCTGCTGTTTTCTTGATACGTCTGCGTCCTCAATAATAAGTATTTCAACTCTTTATAGCGCGCTGGCAATTCAAAACTCTCATCGGTTAAATCACCGATTTTAACCCCTAATCGACTAGCGATAAATTGAACCTTAGCCAATGTAGGTGTTGATTTACCTGTTTCGATGCGTGTTAGCTGGCGCACAGATAGTTCGCTTTCATCGCCGCAAAAGGCCTCTTTAGTTATCTTTTGAGCCTGTCGTAACGCTTTAACTTTCTTTCCGAATTTCATAGCAACCCCTTTTGAATTGTTTTACCAGAATAAGATAATTATATCAATTTTTGTTAGTGCTTTCAATATATTGGTTATACATTTTAACTATAAAGTACCATAGCCTTTAGCTATAACGAGTAGACTTTTACTTTCTTTGGTTAATCTGCATAGAAACTGAGACCGGAAAAGTTTTCCAGGCTCTTATGTTAAAGCTTATAATCACTCACCTTCAAGTTGTTTGATTAATTTTTTCACTTTTGTAATGATATTCTTTTTCCCTTTAAAAGCATTTCCG